>JAEZRL010000354.1 GCA_023440945.1 Bacteroidota bacterium | reverse complement strand
AACCAAAACAGAAGAAGGCCCTAACGGAAAGCATGTACAGCATACTGCAAGCCTTGTTTTAAGAAATTCTGCATAGCCATTCATAAATTTTTGTTGGTAAATAAGCAAAATCGTTTTAGTTTAGCTGTATCAAAAAACACAGAGCGCCTGCTTTTATTTCTTATTGATTTTCATTAAGATACTGTTGAGAGAATGATACCATAGTGTATTACATCCGTTAATAAAAACTTCCGCTCCCGGTTTAACCGATTTGTTTACTCCTTCCCTTAAAGATCACTACCGTACACATGAATACTACTGCCATAGTTGCTAATGCTATGGATGCTGCCTTATTGCCCTCATAAAAGCAAACGATCTTTTTATTAACCTAAACAAACTGTCTATGAAACAACACAACCGGTTTTTGGCATGTATTGTTCTGCAAGCATGCTTTCTATTGTTCTGTTCCGTTTTTGCCTTTGGGCAGGCGAGAACAATAACAGGCACCGTAACAGACTCGGTGAATAATCCTATAGCAAATGTTTCTGTTCAGGTACAGGGTACCGGCACGGGTACCGTAACAGACATAAGTGGAAACTTTTCCATCTCTGTTCCTTCGAATTCTTCAGTACTTGTTTTCAGTTATACAGGTATGCAAACACAGCAGGTAACAGTTGGTGATAAATCAGCCGTGAATGTTCAGATGAGCAGTGTTAGCGGTACATTAAATGAAGTAGTGGTTATTGGTTATGGAACGGCGAGAAAATCAGATTTGACAGGTTCTGTGGTAACGGTAAAATCAGATAGGTTACTCGACCGGCCTACAACAGATGTATCACAGGCCCTACAAGGTAAAGTGGCGGGTGTGCAGGTGAGCGTTAACTCAAGTGCTCCAGGCGAACCAGCAAAAGTGCGTATTCGCGGTATCAGTTCTATCAACTCAAGTCTTGAACCATTGTATGTGGTAGATGGAGTGATAGGTGTTGATGCTACCACACTTAACCCGAATGACATTGCTTCACTCGAAGTGCTGAAAGATGCCTCTGCCACAGCTATCTATGGTGCAAGAGGTGCTAATGGTGTAATTATTATCACTACCAAACGTGGTATTAAAGGAGAGCCAAGAATTTCTTATGATGCTTATGTTTCGCTCAACACTTTGCAAAGGCATTTGAGAGCATTAAATTCAGAAGAATTTATGAAAGTGTATAATCTTGCTTATGCCAATGCAAAAAAATATGATTCTTTAGGTTATGCACAGGGGAAATATGTACCGAATGATCCTGCTGACTTCCCTAAACTTTTTGATGTAAATGGCAAACCTTTATACAATACCAATTGGGAAAAAGAGGTCTATAAGCCATCCTGGAGTAATAGTCATCAGCTGACCATGCAAGGCGGCTCTGATAAAACTTTATACAGCTTGTCGCTAGGTTATCTTGATCAGAATGGCTTGATGATAGAATCATGGTTCAAGCGATATTCTGCAAGATTTACACTTGACCAGGACGTAAAAAAATGGCTTCGTATCGGCGGAAGCATGGCGCTTGTTAAAAGCACCGAAAGAATGGTTTCTGATGCAAACGGCGGATTGAATGTTTCACGTATGGTAATAGAAGAACTGCCTATTATCCCGATCCAATATCCTGACGGAACCTGGGGCGGTAACAGCGATTTTCCCGGCATGGAAGGCGGAAGCAATCCTGTTAACATTGCCAAGAATCGTTATACCTTGGAAAATTTGCTTCATACTGTGGGTGATATTTATGCAACTGTTCACATTACGCCTGATCTTGATTTCAAAACTGATTTCGGTTTTGATGTGAGTGGGCAGAAAAATAACTTCTATTCCGGCAGAGGCTTACGCTCATTGTCCTACGATCAGAAAGGTGTTGCAACCATTAATAACTGGATGACCACTTATTGGCAGAGCGAAAACTATTTTACATGGAACAAACGCATCAATGCCAATCAGCGTTTAACTGCTTTGCTTGGTCTTTCCTGGCAGAAGAGATACCAGGAATATTCTTATGCTGAAGCGGAGAATTTTATAGACGATTATTGGGGGTGGCATAACCTTGGCGCAGGAACTATTCACAATCCGCCAAGTTCTTCTGATAACCAGTGGACAATGAACTCTTACTTTGCCCGCTTAACCTATAACATTCAGGATAAATACCTCTTTACTGCAACAGGGCGCTATGATGGTTCTTCCAAATTCGGAGCCAATAACAAATACGCTTTCTTTCCTTCAGTAGGCGCAGCCTGGAGAATTTCGCAGGAAGAGTTTATGAGGGATAACAACGTTATAAGTGAACTGAAATTACGCGGAAGTTATGGTTCTACCGGTAACCAGGAAATAGGAACATACAATTCTATCCAGTTACTTGGTTCGGGTACTGTTACTTTGAACGGCGACAGGCAGCCGACTATTTCACGCAGCAGTTTTGGTAATCCTGATTTGAGATGGGAAAGGGTTAACCAAGCAGATGTTGGTCTTGAATTGGGTCTCTTTAAGAACAGGATCAATCTAACAGCAGATTATTATCATCGTGTAACAAAAGACCTTTTGCTTAATGCACCTATTCCTTGGACTTCAGGTTTGTCTTCTGTATATGAAAACATTGGTTCTTTACAAAATACCGGAATTGAACTTTCGCTCAATACAATCAATGTTCAAAATAAGAACTTTACGTGGACAACTGATATCAATGTTACTTCCAACAAGAATAAAATTTTACATCTTGGTGTGAAGAACGATGATATTTATCCGGGTCCATGGTTCCTGGGCGAAACAAATATTTTGCGTGTGGGCTGGCCTATCGGCACTTTCTGGGGTTATGTACGTGAAGGTACCTGGAGCATCAAAGATGCTGCAGAAGCTGCGAAGTATAATTTAAAGCCGGGTGATGTTAAATGGCAGGATAGAAACAATGATGGACAGATAAATGATGATGACCTTACAAGATTAGGTAATGCTTATCCAAAATGGACAGGCGACATCATCAATACCATCACGTATAAAAACTTTGATTTCACTTTTGATATCCGTTTTGTTCAGAGTGTGAACACCGTTGCCAACTTCAAACATTCAACTGAAGACAGGCAGGGTATTGCAAACAGTCTCGCCACTGTTTTAAATGCCTGGACACCAGAAAATCAAAACAGTATGATAGCTGAGATAAGATATTACGGCTCTTTCTATCAAACACATATTGATAGCTGGTGGGTGGAAAACGGATCATTTATAAGAGGGCAGAATTTTGTTCTGGGATATACTTTGCCTGATAATCTTATAGACAGGTGGGGTATCAATCGTCTTCGTTTTTATGTAAGTGCACAGAATCTTTTCCTTATAACAAAGTATACAGGCTACGATCCTGAGGTGCTCACATTTGGTGGTAACCTTACACAAAACCAGGACTTCTTCCCTTATCCGCACCCCCGGGTAGTGAACCTTGGTTTGAATCTTAGTTTCTAATTTTTGATATGATAGTGAAACCGGGCAGGATAAATTCTTACAAAAAAAGATATGAAAATGCAAGGTTACATCTGTCGTCTAAAAACAATAAAAAATTATTCAGATGAAAAATATAAGGAGCTTACTAATTATGCTGTGCATGGCAGGTATATGTTCGTGTACAAAATTCCTGGAGGAAAAACCAACGGGCTCACTTACACCTGAGTCAAATGTAACAAGTCCTGAAATTGCGAGAGCTTTTGCAAACTCAGCCTATTCTGAGCTTACCACGTTAGACCAGGGAGCCGGGGGTTACGGAGGAAATACTGCGGAACTGATGCCTTTTATGACCGGCAAAGCCGATGGTAATGCACAAACAGAAGCCTTCAAATTTTATAATCTTAACTACGATGCGCAGGCGTTTTATATATCTGATTGGTGGCAGGGAATGTATTATGGAATCGCCAACTGTAATTTGGCTTTGCAAAAAATACAGGATATTCCATTGGATACAACAGAGAAGATGAACATGCTGGCAGAGGTACATACGTTAAGAGCTTTGTACTACTTCTATCTGGTAAGAATGTTTGGCGATGTTCCAAAAGTTACAGAAGTAGTTTCTGATCTTAACAATGTACGACCTGAACGCTCTCCTGTAAAAGAGATATATGATGAGATCATTATTCCTGATCTGCTTACAGCAGAAAAGTCAACGCTTCCCTGGAATGATGATGGAGGCTATGTGTCAATGGGTGCGATAAAGTCTTTACTCGCCGATGTTTATTTAACTTATGCAGGTTATCCCGTGCAGGGCGACCAGCAGTATTATGGTGAGTCTGCAAAACGTTCGAAAGAAGTTGTTGATAACGGAGGATATTCGCTCTTTCCCGAATATACAGATATGATCCTGCCTGCAAATAAGAACAAAGGCGAATTTATCTGGCAGGTACAATATGTTGCAGGTATCAACAATAACGATCTTACGGCAAAAACACTTGCTTTGTATAAAAGGGTTTCTGTTTATTCTGATGAATTTGGCGGGCTTGTTCCTACTAAGCAGTTTGTAGAAAGCTATCCCGCAGGAGATAAACGCGCAAAGGAAAAACAGTTCTTTTATACCTGGTATCCCGGCAATCCTAATGCTTATCCTGCCGGTGACCCGAGGAGAGACAGTGTAAACCTTGGTGGATATTATTTGTACAAATGGTTTGATAAGCAGGCTGTAACAAGTACTGCCAAATCCGATCTTAATTATACCATTTATCGGTTGGCAGATGTTATGCTTATGTACGCAGAAGCATCAAACCGTGCTGAAGGTGGCCCTAATGCAACAGCTATCAGTTATGTTAATGCGATTCGTAAAAGAGCTGACTTAGCGCCAATTGGCAGCATGGGCCAGGATGCTTTTGAAAAAGAAGTATGGACTCAGCGTTACCTGGAATTGTGTTATGAAGGAAAGATGTGGTTTGATATGGTTCGTACCAGAAAGGTTAGAAATGATATTACTAAGAATTTTGATGATTTTGTTGGGCACACGACCACTTTCGGAAAAACATTTACTGAGAATCAGTTGCTGTTCCCCATACCGCAGCGTGAAATTGACAATAATACCAATCTTACACAAAACCCTGGTTTCTGATAGTTTGTATTAAAAAAACAAAAACGGGACTCATTTTTTTGAGTCTCGTTTTTTTTGCCTGTACCTGCCTGCTATTATATAAGTACAACTTGCCATGTTCCAAAACACACACAATTCGAAAGTTCTTCTTCGTGCCCTTATAGTACTTGGGAATCAAAATAAAAGCATTATTCAATTAATCTGTCATTATGTGTAGAGTATAAGTAAGATATCAATAAGAAAAAGAGAATGTAATAAAGGTGCAGCATAACAGCGGCCTCTTTTGTCAAGTTATTTTGGCTCTAAAAATAATTAATAACCACTTAAAGCATTTAACGTTTTATTAAAACACCTATATTTACCCCGATAATTTTCAAAACTAAAAGCACATGAGAAAAATTCTAGCACTGTTTACAGTACTACTATTAACTGTTTTAGTAAGTACTGCACAAAATTCTACCATCTCCGGGAAGGTAGTAGATCAAAACGGGCAACCTGTTGTTGGTGCAACCGTGTTGATTAAAGGAACAAACACCGGAACTTCTTCAGATGAACAAGGAAACTTTAAGATCAATGCAAAAAATGGAGATGTCCTTGTAATTTCTTCCATTAATTTCAGTACCCAGGAGGTTAAAGTTACTGGTAGTACAATGCAGGTAGCTTTAAATGCTACTGCAAATACAATGGATGAGGTAATTGTAACAGCAGGTGGTATCCGTGTTAAACGTAAAGAACAGGGAACCGCAAGCACAGTTATACGTCCTGAAGTACTTACAAATGGTAAGGCTGTAACGGTGGGTGCAGGTTTGCAGGGTAAAGTTGCAGGTTTGCAGATCAGCGGAACAGGTGGTGGTGTAAACCCTAATTACCGTTTGATTCTTAGAGGTCAGCGTTCTTTAACTGGGAATAACCAAGCATTGATTGTATTGGATAATGTAATTGTACCTAATTCTGTTTTAGGTAATTTAAATCCTGCAGATATTGAAGAAATCGTAGTTTTAAATGGTGCGGGTGCTGCCGCTTTGTATGGTTCTCAGGCATCTAACGGCGCACTTATTGTTACAACCAAAAAAGGTAAAGCAGGTAAAACAGAAGTGCGAGTTGCTCAAACAACTTCTTTGGAATCTGTTGCCTTTTATCCAAAGATTCAAAAGAATTTTGGTGCAGGTGGAAATGGTTATGGAGTTGATGAAAATGGCAATCCAGGCTTTTCTTATTTAGAAAATCAATCTTATGGCCCTCGCTTTGATGGTGTTAAAAGACCATTAGGTCCTCCTTTGGAAGATGGTTCGCAAGATTCAGCTTATTACTCCTTCAATGAAGGACATAATAAGTTTTGGGAAACAGGTATTACCAACCAATCAGATTTTTCTATTACAAGTGGTGATCAAAACTCCACGCTTTATATCTCAGGTCAATATGTTAATGTAACAGGCACTACACCTGGTGATAAGTACAACCGCACTTCTTTAAGAGCAAATGGTACCCGTAAAATTGGTAATAAAATAAATGTCACTTACAGCACATCTTACACACAAAACCGGTATGATATCACAACTCAAACCGGGAGCATGTATGGAAACATGTTGAACATGCCTTCAAATGTGGATATTACAAAATATAAAAACTGGAGAACTGATCCATTTGCAAATCCAAATGGTTTTTATAACCCATGGTATCAGAATCCTTATTTTTCTGCAGACAACTACAGGTCAAACCAGCGCAATGACTATTTGATAGGTAATGTGGAAGTAAGATTTACACCTGTAAAGGGATTGGACTTGATTGCACGTCAGGGTATAACAACAAGAAACTATTCCAATAAAAACATAGTTGGAGCATTCAATTATACAGAATATGCAGAAAATACGGATGCAAGTTCAAAATCAGATATCTCTGCTTCTGTAAATGACGGTAGCAGCTATACAACTCAATTATTGAGTGATTTGTTTGCCCAGGTTAATAAACAGGTAGGAGACTTCAGTGTAAATTTAATTGCAGGTGGTCAATGGTTGCAGAACCAGGCAAAATATTTAAGTGTTACTGCAAACGGTTTAGTAGTGCCTGATTTATATAACGTAAGCAATGGAGTAGGAACACCTTCTGTGGGTGAATCTAATTATAAAGCTCGTCAAATGGGCGTTTACGGAGATTTACGAATTGGCTATAAAGGCTTTTTGTATCTGCATGGCACAGGCCGCAATGACTGGGTTTCTATGTTAGCGCCTGAAAACCGTTCATTCTTTTATCCTTCCGTGGATCTTTCCTTCATAGCAAGCGATGCTTTCGAAGCAATTAAAAGCAGCGATATCATCAGCTTTTTGAGAGTAAGAGGCGGATGGTCAAAAGTTGGACAGGTTAACTT
>JAEZRL010000308.1 GCA_023440945.1 Bacteroidota bacterium | reverse complement strand
CCCCTAACACTTTACCGCCGTTATTTGCAAATTCTATAACGCTTTGCATCATCGGACTAAAGCGGGCAATAGCGCCACAACGCAGGTAATCGCCATAAGAAAATCCACCCGGTAAAACAATACAATCATCTGTTGAAAACATGCTCAGGTCTTTATCCTTATGCCACAGCATGATTGTTTCTTTACCAAGATCATTTTTTAATGCATCATACATATCTCTGTCGCAGTTAGAACCAGGAAAAACAACAACACCAAATTTCATGTGTATAAAGTTGAAATGCAAAGTTATAGTCTATGCCGTTAAGAAGTGGCTAAAGGTTTTCACATCGGGTTGATAAATTGTGAAGGAAAGTTTAAACAAGGTTTAATAATCAATGAGAGATGTCTCTTTTCGAATATGAAAGTTATCAAAGTAAAAGCAACTCAGTTCCAAACATATTTCCTCTTTAGAAAAATAAATATGGCGAGCTTGCTGCTTGCTTCATAAACTTCTTTTTTCCGTTGTTTTTTCTCTGTTACCATATTCTGTATAAGTACCATTGGTATTAACATTAGCATTATAAGAACTGTTGTGATAAATCCTCCTATCAAAACTTTCTTTGAATGGGAAGGACTGTTTGAAAGGGGAGAAGGGTAATTTCTTTGTTTACTATTTTTCATAAAATGATCTTTATATTTTTATTAAAAGTACTTTGAATCACAAAGTTGAAACACAAAAAAAATCAACTTATATTTTTTATCATTTTTTCTAAAGCTTCTATATGCGTTTTAAATGCCTTTTCACCGGTCTTTGTAATCGTATAAGTTGTACTTGTTTTTCTTCCGATAAAGCTTTTTCGCATTTTTACATAAGCCGTATCTTCCAATGTTTTCAAATGGCTTGCAAGGTTGCCATCAGTGACCTGCATCAATTCCTTCAGTTCATTATAACTCACTTCATCATTCACCATTAAAGCACTCATAATTCCAAGGCGAATTCTGCTGTCAAAAATTTTATTTAAATTCTCAATCGGATTTTTCATTCTTCTTCGTTTCTAATTTCTTTCATATTTCCACCACATCAGGCTGCCATAAAATATATGCAGAAAACCAAATCCAAAAGCCCAGAAATATAGTCCATACCCAACCACAAACAAACTCACTAACCCTGTTACAACTTCTGCAAAACCTAAATAACGTATTTCTCCAAGCGTATATTTACCTGCATTTATTAAAGCCAATCCATAAAATATTAGGCAACCTGGAGCAACTAGTCCATAATTACCGTTTTGCACCAGTTTGATCAAAAAAATTGCACCAACAATCATCGGCACACTTACATTTAACAAAAGACGTTTTGAAGTTGCACTCCAAACAGGCGTGCCATTTTTTTTGCTTCGCATATAGGTGAAAAGGAAAGCAAAAATAAAGGCTGAAACAAATGTTACAACTGCGGCTTTTAAAAAAGGACTTTCTAAAATTTCAAATATTGATATTTTGTCTGAAGATGAGGATAAAGTTTCCAGGTTTGCCGGTAAAATAGTATTTGCATACCAGGCCCCGATGAGCGCACATACGCCTGCAGCCATTCCACTGAAGCCACTCAAACTGATAAAACGACTGCTTTGTTCCATCATTTGCTTGATGTCCTGCAGAGTATTTAAAGAACGGGAAACGTCATTCATAAAAAGCACTTTGTTATCCAAAGTAAACAGAAAAAATCTTCCTGTCAAAATTTTTTTCTGATTTCTGAATAACATTTTCTTCATACTTCAATTTTACATCTCTTGACATTCCACTCCGGAGTTATTACTTTTAATATCCTCTTTCTTCTAATATTAAATCCTCGGTTATGGAACAATCACAACAACCGGATCCAGCTAAGATTATGCAGATTGGTATGGGTTTCTGGGCTTCAAAGGTTTTGCTTGTAGCAGTAAAGTTGCAGTTATTTACAAAGCTTGCAAGCGGGAATAATATGACTGCGGAGCAAATAAAAAATGATTATGGTTTTAAAACCACTTCGCGTCATGTTTCCGATTGGCTGGATACCTTAACTACTTTAGGCTTTTTAAAAAGAGATGGTGTTGGCGAAAATGCAGTTTACAGCAACAGCTCAGAAGCGGAAATATTTCTCGACAAAAAGAAACAAAGCTATATCGGTGGCATTCTTGAAATGGCAAATAACAGATTGTATTCTTTCTGGGGACAGCTTGAAGAAGCGCTCCAAACAGGTATGCCGCAAAATGAAACAAAAGGGAAATTAGTTGGCGAAGGTGGTTTTGAAGAATTATACAGATCTGAAGAAAAGTTACAGGAATTTATGGACGCGATGAGCGGTATTCAAACAGGTAATTTTATGACACTCGCAAAAAAGTTTGATTTTGGAAAATATAAAACCGTGACTGATATTGGCGGTGCCGATGCCTGGTTGTCTATTATTTTGTGTCAACAATATCCACATCTTCATTGTATCTCATTTGATCTTCCGCCTGTTGAACAGGTTGCCAAAAAAAAGATTGCTCAATTTGGCTTAACCGATCGAATTGAAGTTCGCAGTGGAGATTTTTCAAAGGATGAGTTTCCTTCTGCAGACATTATTACAATGGGCAATATTTTACATGGATTGAATGAAACGGAAAAACAGGAAATGGTAAATAAAGTTTATAAAGCTTTACCATCGATTGGTGTATTTATTACGATTGAAAATATTATTGATAATGAACGAAAACAAAACTTATTTGGGTTATTAATGAGTTTGAACATGCTTATCGAAAATGGTGATGCCTTTGATTATACTGTTTCAGATTTTGAAACATGGACAAAAGCTGCAGGGTTTTCAAGAACGCAAATTATTCCGCTAACCGGTCCGGCTTCGGCGGGTGTAGCTTATAAAGGTTAGTGAAATTCGAATCACTATTTTTCCTATAATTAATATTATGTTAAGTAGCTCACACATAGGCGGTTAGAAAAGAAAAAATAAAACCCACGCTTCTGTTTTTTAGAGCGTGATAGTGTAACTTGTTGCGCTCAATGTAACTGCTTATTTGATGACTGATAATGAATTTATCATACTTGAACATTTGAATGAGCTGCAATCACCAATCAATTACAGCATTTTAGAAAATCATTTTGAAGGTTATTTCGATAGTCGAACAGATGAAAGTTTCCATAAAGCGTTTTCATCTTTAATATGGAAAGGATTAGTTGATGAAGATAAAATGGTAATTACTGAGATAGGAAGAAGAATTTACAGAGAAGAAAAAGCAGCAAGGGATAAAAATGAATACGAGAGAAAGTTACAAATTAGAAAGTTAGAAGTTGATTTAAAAAATGCAGAAAGGGTTTATAAGACTTATCGCATTACAAGAATATTTGCTTGGATTGGAGCTATTTCAGGAATAGTTGCTTTACTTCTAAAAATAGCAGAACTACTTGGCATATTGCACCGATAGCAATAGGTAATAATAAAGGGTCTTCTTTAAAAGCGTTTTTATATAAGCGATTATTAAAGGTTTGTTCTAAACCTGCTTCGCTCTTTTCTTTTATTTTTTCTTTGCCAACACACTCCTCAGCTCCGAAAAATCGTTTTAAAGAATTTACGATTTTTCTCCGCCACAAATCCTGCAACTTAGACATAATATTGTGTTATAGGCTTTTGCCTGTTATTAAATGTGCCCGCCGTCAAGGTGGCGTTTTTATGCTATACCCCGCAAAACTATGTGTATAAAAACGCCACCTCAACGGCGGGCGGCTCTTTTGTTTGCAAAAGCCTATAACAAACTTTTATGTTAAGTATGTAATTCTTCTGTAATAAAAAAATAGCCATCGGGTCTCCGGTGGCTATTTTTCTTAGTAAGCAACCCATTATTACTGGTATTTGCCGTGTTCACTATCGTATTGTTTGAATTTAGCATCAAATTTATCGTAATCAGTTGGATTAACGCCTCTTGCACGATCTCTCTTCCACATATATAAATTAGCAAGAAAATCTACTGATTTATCTAAGGAATTGCTTTCAGATTTATCTCTGCTACTCTTTGCTTTTAAAATGTCATATCCTTGTTCCAGGTAATAAATTGCAGTATCTGCAATTGGCTGTTGTTGTTTTTCAATGGCATCACGCTTTGCTTTTAAGTCTGCACTTTCGCCACGAAGATTATAGAATCTGTCAGCAAAATCATTAAATGCATTGTAATATAAAACGCCTACGTTATAAGCATATATACCGTTATGACTTAAACTAAATGCTTTTTTATATGCATCTGCTGCCGCCATTTTCAGTTCGGCTGCTTTAGCGCTATCTAACTGACCAGCATCTTTTGTTACGCCAGCTAGGCTTTCGGCAAAGGCAATATATTGATCTTCCGTTACTCCTCCTTTCGCTTCCGCATCTTTATATTTCTGGTATATCTCATCTACACTTGCATTAGAGGTCATATTTGTCATTTCATACTGTGACCACGTATCGTTTTGATCAGGATAATATTGTTTTGCAAGAGCCAGGGTTGTATTGAATTTATCGGTATCCTTTTTATTTAAATAATAAGTAAGAAGAAAACGATAAGCATCAAGAAAATCCTTTCCGTTTACTTTCGCATCAACTAATTTTTGATAATAATAAGCGGCTGAATCTAATTTCTGGGCATTTTGCGCTGCATATCCTGCATACAAAACACGAAATGTATCAATGCCGCCTTTTTGCTGGCTCATTCCTTTCTTTATAACCAGATCGCCTAATTCTTCAGAAGTTTTGAAATCGTGGAAAGCATCATTCCATTTTTCGTTCTTAAATTCTGTAACCCCCCTGTTAAAAGTTTCTGTATAAAGAACCGCCAAAGCTCTTGTTAAACCGTTATCATTCATAGCTTTCAAAGCGGTGTCTTTCTGATAGTAAGAATTAAAAGCATTGATAGCTGTGGCACCTGCATCAGGGTATTTTGGTGATAAGCTGGAATCAGCAAAGAGTTCAGCATAAATAGCTGCCCTCCATAATTCGGTTTCCAGTTTGGCTTTTGTTTTCGGATCGGCAGTAATTTTGTCTATTTCCTGCTTTGCATCCTCGTATTTTTTCTGACCGTATAAAAGAAGAAGTTTGTTATAATCCTTTCCCTGGCTAAAAGCTGACCAAGCCATTGCGACAAGCAAAAATGAAAGAATGATTTTTTTCATGGTTGTTTTTTTAATTATTGATTTTCAGTTTCTTCAGAATTGTTATCTAAATTTGTTGTTTCGTTATTTAAAGAGTTATTACTATCATTTTGTTCTGCTTCATTACCCTCTTCTGCTTCTTCTAAAGAAGGAAGAATCATTTCTTCAGCCTCAGCTACAATTTCTTCATCTTCTTTGATCTTTGAAATGGCTGCAATTTCATCGCCATTATCCAATCTTATCAGTTTTACACCTTGGGTTGCCCTGCCTGCTTCTTTTATAGCAGCAACGGCGGTTCTTAAAGTGATACCGGATTTACAAGTGATTATAAGATCATCCTTTTCTGTGACATCGAGAATGCCAACAAGTTTACCGGTCTTTTCCGTAACATTGATGGTTTTAACACCTTTACCGCCACGGTTGGTAATCCGGTAAACATCTTCACCGTTTTCATCAGTTATACGGGTACGTTTTCCATAGCCTTTTTCACTCACCACTAAAACGGTTTTTGAGGAGTCATCTCTATTAACACATATCATACCAATTACTTCGTCATGTTCGTCATCCACCTCAATTCCCGTAACGCCTATTGCGCCACGGCCTGTTGGACGAACCTTTTCTTCAGGAAAACGAATAGCACGTCCACTTTTCACTGCCAGCATTAATTCATTATTTCCATTGGTCATCACAACCTGAAGTAACTCATCACCTTCCATGATAGTGATAGCGTTTACGCCATTGGCCCTTGGACGACTAAAATCTTCCAGTAATGTTTTCTTAATAATTCCTTTTTTGGTACAAAGCACAATGTAATGGCTTTGAACATATTCTTTATCATTAAGATTGCGAACCTCTATTATGGCTCTTACTTTATCATCTGAAGGTATCTGGATAAGATTCTGAATCGCTCTTCCTTTACTTTGCTTCTCTCCTTCCGGAATTTCATACACCTTCAACCAGTAGCATCTTCCTTTTTCGGTGAAGAACATCATCGTATCATGGGTAGATGCAACAAACAAATGTTCTACAAAATCCTCTTCTCTTGTTTTACTACCTACAGCACCTCTCCCGCCCCTGCGTTGCTGGCGGTACTCAGTTGCAGAAGTTCTTTTTATATAACCTAAATGTGAAATAGTGATTACAACATCCTCTTGCTCAATCAAATCTTCAATTCTCATTTCGTTAGCCAGGTATTGGATTTCACTCTTACGTTCATCGCCAAACTTCTCTTTACCTCTAATAATTCTTTTTTAATAAGCTCGTAACGTAAAGGTTCGCTGGATAAAAGCTCCTGTAAATGAGCGATTGTTTTCATTATATCCTTGAACTCATCAGTGATTTTATCACGCTCCATTCCTGTTAAACGCTGTAAACGTAATTCAAGAATAGCTTTTGCGTGTGCTTCGGATAAACCTTCTTCCTGCTCGTAAATATTTTGAGCGATATCAGTGAACAACTCTTCACGCAGATACCACTTTTCTTCTCGGCTTTTGCTTATTAAACCCTCTCTTGCTTCATCAGGTGTTCTACTGTTGCGAATCAATCTGATAACTTCATCCAAATGATCCAGCGCTTTAAGATAACCTTCCAAAATGTGCGCTTTCTCTTTCGCCTTTCTTAATTCAAATTGAGAGCGGCGAATAATAACCTCCATCCTGAATTCAATAAACTCGCTTATCAGATCCTTTAAATTCAGGATTTTTGGACGACCCTTACTTAAAGCAAC
This sequence comes from Bacteroidota bacterium, assembly GCA_023440945.1. Taxonomy (GTDB): domain Bacteria; phylum Bacteroidota; class Bacteroidia; order Chitinophagales; family Chitinophagaceae; genus JAEZRL01. The sequence continues at coordinate 901 of JAEZRL010000308.1, read as the reverse complement.
ATTATTGATGCCAAAGCTTGTTTGTAATTCAGTAAATTTGAATAACTGGTTGATTACCACATTGCCTACAGCGTCTCTCTTCAAATCTACTACAATGCGCGTACCTTCCCTTTTATTACTTTCGTTGTTTACATGCGCAATGCCATCAATCACTTTTTCATTCACCAACTGACCAATGCGATCGGTTAAGGTATCGCGGTTGACCTGGTAAGGAACTTCTGTGATGATGATTTGCTCTCTTCCGCTGGGTTTGGTTTCGATATGACATTTACCCCGAACCACTACCCTGCCTCTTCCGGTTAACAAGGCTTGCTTTACACCTTCCATTCCATAGATAACGCCACCGGTAGGGAAATCAGGCGCTTTTACATACTTGGTAAGTTCTTCAGCAGAAATTTCTTTGTCATCAATATAGGCAATGCAACCATCAATAGCTTCGCTTAAATTGTGTGGAAGCATATTCGTAGCCATACCAACGGCGATACCACTGCTTCCATTGACCAACAATTGCGGAATGCGGGTTGGCAAAACAACCGGTTCTTTTAATGAATCATCAAAATTCAGTTGAAAGTCCTCGGTTTCTTTTTCAATATCTTCCAGCATGGCTTCGGCCAGCTTTTGCAGACGAACCTCTGTATAACGCATCGCAGCAGGAGGATCACCATCCTGGTTACCAAAGTTTCCCTGGCCATCCACCAGCATGTAACGCATCGTCCAGTCCTGTGCCATACGCACAACTGTATCATAAATCGAAGCATCACCATGCGGGTGATATTTACCCATTACTTCACCAACAATACGTGCTGATTTCTTAAAAGGTTTATCAGAATACACTCCTAATTCATTCATTCCATATAGAATACGACGATGAACTGGTTTCATACCATCACGAACATCAGGT
>JAEZRL010000213.1 GCA_023440945.1 Bacteroidota bacterium | reverse complement strand
TGAAAGCTTTTTTAATGATTTTCCTTGAAGCAAATTATTTCTGAGCTAAGAAATCCTTTACTTTATCCTTGTGCACTATTGCTTCTTTAAAAGTATAGGCACCGGTTTTCGGACTGCGAACAGTCTTTATAACTTTAGTCCAGTTTTTAGCGTCAGCGGCTGCTTTCTGGTCTTTTGTCTTAATCGCGGTTTTAGCTGCTTTTGCCATGATTATTTAATTTCTTTATGAACAGTAACTTTTTTCAAATAAGGGTTAAACTTCTTCAGTTCTAAACGCTCAGGCGTATTTTTTTTGTTCTTAACGGTAATATAACGGCTCATGCCGGGAACATCCGTATTTTTTTGCTCGGTACATTCCAGAATAACCTGAACCCTGTTTCCTTTCTTTGCCATTGTATAAGCAATTAAATGTTGTTAATTAGATTTTAGTTCCTTTCGCTCTTAATTCTTTTATCACTGTTGATAAACCATTTTTATTGATGGTTCTGATAGCATCAGCAGAAACCTTCAAAGTTATCCAACGTTCTTCTTCAGCGAAATAGAAGCGCTTCGTCTGTAAATTTGGTAAAAAACGACGCTTGGTTTTAATGTTTGAGTGAGAAACAGTGTGACCGCCCATTGGTTTTTTACCCGTAACCTGACATACTCTCGCCATGACAATATTTTTTTCGGACGGCAAAGGTCGGGAAAAGCAGTTAATTACCAAAACAAATAAGTGCTTTTTTAGGAAATTCTTTTAAGCCGCTGTTAATAAGATTTATTTTCAGGATGCCGGCAATAGTTCTTCGTAGCATCGCCTGTTGTGTCACTCACTTGTGCTTTCTGTTTTTATGGCAGCACAAAAAATCCGCGGATTTTTTGAACCCCACAGATCCTTCCTAACAAACAGCATTTTAAAAAATTCTGTCCGCAACTGACGCATTCACAGAATTGCTTGACTTGCTTTGAAGTGCATTCGAGGCATGAAGATACTTCTTGATAGTAGAAGTAAGCTGATGTATATCGAAAGGTTTTTCTATAAACGCTTCAGCTCCATAAGCGGCATAATCATCCTTGAAATTAACGTTAGCCGAAAACAAAATAACAGGAATATCTTTTCCTTTACCTTGCTTGAACTCTCTGCACAAAACCCTGCCGTCATAACCACTCAGGTTCACATCCATCAAAACAAGATGAGGCTGAAACTCCGAAACCTTTTCAGAAAAATCTTTTGCATCAGAAAGAAGGTAAACATTAAATAGGTTGGATGCCAATATTCTCTTCAACACTATCAAAATATCAACATCATCATCAACAACAAAAATCTTGAACATATATTTATCTTAAGGGTACTAACCTTTTCCTTAGTGCAGATAAATTTTATGCCAAAAAATTTAACACTTAAAGTAGAGTTAGTTAGATTAAAAATTTTTGTACCTGTTGATTTTATTCCTCAGGTCATTTGTGGCAATTGTGGAAATTAACGTTCCTAAATTGCTTGTGCATTAATTATACAACGGGTTTACTTCAAGTTCTGTTATATCAACGTCTTTATAATTTTTTATTTCATTATACAATGTATCCCTTTCAACCGGCTCACGATACACTTGCTTTATCAATCCAACAAGTTGTGCCGTTGAAAGCGAAGGTGTTTGTTCTTCACTTCCCGCCATGGAATATATTTTAGTCGTATCATCAATTGTGCCATCCAGATCATTCACTCCAAATGATAAAGAGAGCTGTGCATTTTGTCTGCCCAACATTGGCCAGTAAGCCTTCAAATGCGGAAAGTTATCCATGTATAATCTTGCTATGGCATACAACTTCATATCTTCCACAACAGATGCTTCAGGCACATTGCTCATATCGTTATTCTTGTTACGAAATTTAAGCGGAATAAAAGTATTGAAGCCGCCTGTTTCATCCTGCAGTTGCCTTAATCTTTCCATATGATCAATGCGATGCCAATACTTTTCGATATGACCATATAACATTGTTGCATTCGTATGCATACCTAAATTATGTGCTGCACGATGAATATTTAACCAACCTTCCGCTTTCACTTTATCAGCGCAAATTTGTTCACGTATCTCAGGATGAAATATTTCGGCGCCACCTCCAGGCATCGAATCCAATCCTGCTGCATGCAAGATTTTCATTCCTTCTTCAACTGTAACTTTTGCCTTGCGAAACATATAATCCAACTCAACCGCTGTGTAGCCCTTTATATGTAATTCAGGACGATGCGCTTTTATCTTCTGCATCAGTTCAGCAAAAAAAGCAAGATTTAGTTTTGGATGAACACCGCCAACAATATGCACTTCAGTGATTGGCTTATTATCATAACTTTTCACAATGTCAAGCATTTGGTTAATGCTTAGCTCCCATCCTTCCTCGCGATGCGCATATAATCTCGAGTACGAACAAAATGCGCAGGAGAAAACACAAACATTTGTTGGTTCGATATGAAAATTGCGATTGAAATACGTTTTATCGCCATGCTTTTGTTCACGTACCCAATTGGCTAAAGCACCAACAAAGGGCAAAGATGCTTTTTCAAATAAAAGAACGCCTTCATTAAAACTGAGCCGCTGGGTATTCAAAACTTTTTCACCAATCTGTTGCAACTCCTTGTCTTTTACATTTTCAACAACTCGGTAAACACCTGTACCTGCTACTTTCATAATCGTCTTTGTATTTACCCTGCAAAGTAACTGCATGTAAGTATTGCAACAAAACAAAGCGTAGAATGAGATTTTTTGGATGGAAGAAATAAAAGATTCTTCTATTTTCAGCAGCCTTATTGGTATTATTTATGTTATATTTCAATCAGCAAAATGATGATTGAATACATTGTGCAGATGTTCTCATAATACAATAATAAGATCACTTCTCTTTTTTGTTGCATTTGCAACCATTTCATCTCATGCTATTGCTCAAAACAATAAAACACCCCGAAAGAAAAAGCATAATATTTTCGGAACATTAATGAACGCCATAAGCAAAAGTGCTCCTGATACCATTGCTATAAAAAAGGGGTTGAAAACATCCAAAAGCCAGGTACCTTATCTTCCTTTCCAGGGCCGTATCATTCGTCATATTAATGTGAAGAGATATGGTTTTGAAATCTCATTCGCGGATACTACCCGGCGCATCATGTATTTCGGTACACAACTACTTAACAGGATACATGAAGACACAAAAGAATGGCAGGTAAGAAATGAATTGTTTATAAAAGAGAATACTCCCCTCAATCCTTACATGCTTGCAGAAAATGAACGTTATCTCCGTTCACTCGACTATATACAAGATGCAAGAATTTTAGTAAACAGCATTCCGGGAAACACCGATTCTGTTGATGTTGTTGTAATAACAAAAGATTTATTCAGCCTTTCCGGTGAAATAAACGATCTGAGCACAAACAAAATAGAGGCGATGGTAAGCGATGCAGACGTTTTAGGTATGGGACAAAGAGTTCAGTTTACCGGTTTATATGAAAAAGAAAGACATCCAAAGTTTGCGTATGAAGTTTTATACAGTAAAAACAATATCAAAAACTCCTTTATAACTGGCACGATTGCGTATTCAAAGATCAACAATAATCTTAATGGAGACGCAACCGATGAGCATGGATTTTATTTGAGTTTAGACAGACCGCTTTATTCACAATTTGCGCATTTTGCCGGTGGATTGACTGTTGGAACAAATCAATCAAGCAATGATTATTTAAAGCCTGACAGTTTCTTCTACAAATACCGCTACAATGTTTTTGACGGATGGCTCGGTTACAATTTTAGAGTGCATAAATTTCTTCACAATCCAAAACTGAAAGACCACCAGTTCATCAGCCTGCGATATTTCAAAAATAATTTTACGCAGGTGCCTTTTCAAATCGGGAATGGTTACAATCAACTTTATAATGACAGGGAAGCATTGCTTGGCTCTGTAACTTTTTTTCGCCAGGATTTTTATAAAACAAATTACATTTATGGTTTTGGCACAACCGAAGATGTGCCTTATGGTTACAACATTGCAGTAACAGGCGGATGGTATAAACAGTTGCATTTATCAAGACCCTATTTTGGCCTGGATGCTAATCGTTATTTAGTAAATTCAAACGGCGATTTTTACCAGTATTTTATCCGCGCTGGCGGATTTTTAAATGAAAAGAAAATGGAAGATGCAGGCCTGCTTTTAGGTGTAAGTGTTTTTAGCAGGTTGATCCAGTTCAATACTCTTAAACTTCGCCAATATGTTCGGCTTAATTATACAAGGCAATTCAATCGCACAACTTTTGATCCTTTGAAAATAAACAACCCTTTTGGCTTACGTTATTTTGATCCTGATTCTGTTTATGGTTCGCGACGCATCAGCCTACACAGTGAAACTTTTTTCTTTCTAAAATATAAGCTCTTCGGCTTCCAGTTTGCTCCATTTACTTTTGCAGATATTTCTTTTTTAACACCTGAAAAAGCAAGCTTTTTAAAAAGCGATGTTTATACAGGTATTGGCGGTGGTATCCGCACAAGAAATGAGAACCTCATCTTTGGCACAATGGAATTAAGAGGAATTTATTTTCCACGCCAGAAGAATAATTTTGAACATTTCAAAATAATGTTTACAGCCAATCTTCAATTTCGTTATAATACAAGTTATGTTCGACCACCTGATATTGTACAACTCAACTCAGATTATTCCAATAATATTTATTGAATAATAGAGGTTATCCACCAGGTATTTCCAAAAGGATCAGTAACGCCGCAGCTTCTTCCATAATTTTGATCTGCCGGCTCTCTAAGAGAGGTCGCACCACCCTCCAATGCTTTCTTATAAGTATCATCCGCATTTTCTACATAAACGAAAAGATTTGCTGTAGCTGGTTCATATTCATCGGTGCTGTCAGCAAACATAATTGTGCTGTTACCAATCTTTACTTCTGCATGACGAATAATATTTTCATCACGCATTGTTTCATGGTTTTTAAGTGCGCCAAAAACTCTTTGTGTAAATGCAAAAAAGCCTGCTGCATTTTTTAGAATAAGATAAGGCATTACTTGTTGATAACCTTCAGGAATTTTGATCTTATTCATAGCATTTTTGTTTCAGTGAAATTACTTAGTTTTCACAAATATTATTGCAACATAACAGTGCATGACAGCTACTTGTTTTACTATTCCTATTTTTCCAAAGGCGTGCTATATGAAAAAAACTGATTGCTTATGCAGGTGATCCTTGGTATCATTTTCCATTTTATTGGTGGTTTTGCTTCCGGCAGTTTTTATGTTCCATTTAAGAAGGTAAAGGGCTGGGCATGGGAGAGTTATTGGCTTATTGGCGGTTTATTCTCCTGGCTTATCATTCCGCCTATTGCTGCATGGCTTACCATTCCGAACTTTGGCACTATCATTTCACAAACAGACACATCAACCTTTTGGTGGACTTACTTCTGGGGGCTTCTTTGGGGCATCGGTGGTTTAATGTATGGTTTAGGCATGCGTTATCTGGGCATGTCGTTGGGCAATTCAGTTCTGCTTGGATTTACTTCTGCATTTGGCGCATTGGTTCCTTCTATCTATTATAATTTTCATCCACAAGAAGGCAAAACAACATTCAATGATCTGCTTACTACTTCCTGGGGACGTATTGTTTTGATAGGTGTTGTTCTTTGTTTGATCGGTATTTATATCTGTGGACGTGCAGGTGTTTTGAAAGAACGAGAATTACCCGAAGAAAAAAAGAAAGAAAGCATTAAAGAATTTAATCTTACAAAAGGATTGATCGTTTGTATCATCTCCGGTATCTTAAGTGCTTGCTTTAATTATGGCATCGAAGCAGGTTCTGCAATGGCAGACGTAGCAGATAAGATTTGGAAGTCAGCACATCCGGATAAAATTGAAAACTTTTTATTCCGCAACAATGTAACGTATGTAGTTTTATTATGGGGTGGTTTAACCACTAATTTCATTTGGTGCATGTATTTGAATGCTCGTAATAAAACCTTTGGCGATTATACCAGGAGCAAAGTTGCATTGGCAAGAAATTATTTGTTTTGCGCCATTGCCGGAACAACCTGGTTTTTGCAATTTTTCTTTTACGGCATGGGCGAAAGCAAATTAGGCAACGGCGCAAGTTCTTGGATATTACACATGGCTTTTATAATTCTTGTTGCTAACTTTTGGGGTTTTGCATTGAAAGAATGGAAAGGTGTTAGCACGAAAACAAGAACAACAATTATTATTGGTGTTTTCACAATAATACTTTCGGTTATGCTGGTGGGTTATGGTAATGCGATAAAATGATGTGAAAATAGTAAATGAAGGATAGTTGTGTTGCGCTCTTCAGCGTTCTGTTCTTATTCAATAATTTTCAAATTATAATGAATTTCGTAATGTAAGTTTAAAAGGCACTTCAACATGTTCTCGTTTGTTTTCCATAATTAATTCCGCCGCCATTTTACCCATTTGAGCAAAATCTGTTGATATAGTTGTAATGCCTTCAAGTATAACTTTTTTTATCGGCGTTTCATTATAAGAAATAATGCCGATATCCTCCCCTGCTTTTAAATTCAATTCCAAGGATCGTTCTACCAATGTTACAAGATCGTCTTCCATCACCGTGATATAAACTTCACCTTCATTCATTTTTTCATTAAAAATATTATTAACCACTTTATAATTAAAGGCATAATCGCGGCAATAATCCTGGAAACCACTGATGATTTCAACAGGATAATAACTCCCTTTTGGAAAAATAATCTTGATGGTATGATACCTGCTTAATTGTTCACTTGCCTGTAGTAAAGCACTATAAATATCTTTTGAAAAATTCTCATACACTGATGCATATTCACCCGCAATTCCAGGGATTTGTTTATCTAAAAGAATCAATTTTTCTTTTGGTATCGGGTTAATGATCTTATGAGCATTTTCGCCGCCGTCAATAAAATGTGGGATGATAACATAATGCGAATACTCTTCATTTTTATTACTCAATAATTTTCTGAAAAAAGAAAAATCATTGTTGTAAACATAAAAATCTATTGCTGCATTATTGCCCAATGTTTGAACGAATGAATCGTAGATAATTTTCTTATGTGCACTCAGCTTATTAAAAAGAAGACAAATATTATACGCAGGTGCAAAAGTGGTATGCTTTATAAAATAACCTTTACCGGGAACCGAACCCAAAACACCAATCTTTTTTAAATAGCGATAACCTTTTTCGGCCGTATCTCTTGACACATCCAATTCATAACTCAGATCGTTAATTGAAGGAAGCGTATCATGTTCTTTTAATCGTTCATGCTCAATTCCTTTCAATACAGCATTAATTATCTGCTGGTATTTTGGTGTAACAGAAAATTCATCAATCCTTATTATATCATAAATGCCAATGGGTTTCATAATGCAAACATCTTAGTCCTTAATACAATGGTTACTTATTGATCAGCCGACAGAATGAAATGAAATTAGCTTAAAAAATTAATTTTACAGATTTTGCCAAATTGGAAATTATTCCTTTATCTTCATTAGGTAAAATTTACGTAATAGAAGA
>JAEZRL010000155.1 GCA_023440945.1 Bacteroidota bacterium | reverse complement strand
GTAGTTGGTCGTGCAGGACTTGCAAAAGATCCGCAAACGAAAATTCCACTTACAAATATGCCGGTAAAAAAAGAAGGAGATGGAAAGTCTCCTTCCGGTATTTTTTTGTTGAGTAGGGTTTTCAGTTATCATCATATTGATTCTTTGCAAATGCCTTTTGTGCAGGTTGATACAAATTTTTACTGCGTAGATGATGCATCTTCTGTTTATTATAACACACTTATCGTAAACGATACTGCCAAACAATCTTTCAACAGTTTTGAACACATGAAACTGAACAACGGGCAGTACGAATATGGTGTTTGGGTTTTGTACAACAGCGATCCTGTAAAAGCAGGTAATGGTTCATGTATTTTTATTCATGTTTGGAATAATGAGAACACAGGTACTTCCGGTTGCACGGCCATGTCAAAAGAAAATATACTTAAGCTCATCCATCGGCTTGATAAGAAGAAAAATCCTGTTTTATTGCAGGTGGTTGCTCAATGATAATTTATTCTGCAGTGTTTTCTGCAACGGGCAAATAGAAATAAAAAACAGATCCTTTGTTTATCTCGCTTTTTACCTGGATGCTGCTTTTATGTAAGCGGACTATTTCCTTAATAATGTATAAGCCAATACCTAAGCCAGGAATTTTATTATTGTTAGATGAATCGGTAACACGATGATATTTATCAAAAATATGTTCCAACTGATCAGATGGAATTCCCATTCCATAATCTTTCACACTTATCATTAAGCGTTGCTGATCTGGCATTTTATCAACCGTTAACTCAACTTTTGTTGCAGAAGGCGAATATTTAATTGAATTGCTCAACAAATTAATAAGCACCTGCTGTATACGGGAAGCATCCATAAAAACTTCCGTTTCTTTATCAACATTAAAATGAAGATTTACATGGTGAGAGTTATAATTCATTTTTATCAGTTCAATACTTTCGGCAACAACATCATAAATAACAGACCTTGATATATTTAGAATCAATTGTCCTGAATGTATTCGCGTTACATCCAACAGGCTACCAACAAGGTATTGCATGTTATTAATTGCCCTGTAACATCTTTCAATAATATTTGCGTGAAAAGGATCAGGTTTAGATTTTTGCAGAATGTTTATATAGCCTTTCAAACTCGAAAGTGGTGTCTTGAGTTCATGACTTGCAAGGCTTATAAATTCATCTTTTTTATCCAGCAATTCTCTTTGTTCCTGTATATTGGTGCAGGAGCCGAAATATTTTAAAATATTAGTGTTGTCATCTGTATAAGGAACTGCTCTTACTAAATGCCAGACATAAACGTCGTACGGATCTTTTAATCGTATTTCGGTTTCAAAGTTGCCGCCTTCTTTTACTGCCTTGAACCAGGCTTTTAAAACTTTGGTTTTATCAGATGAATAAATTTTTTCGAAGATGATCTTTTGATCAAATTCCTTGCTTTGTATATTGAAGTAAGCGTGAAAGCGTTTATTTACATATTCAATAATTCCTTCCGGTGAAGCAGTGAAGATAATATCGGGCGTGCTGTCTGCTAAAAGTTCAAACCGTTTCTTTTCGGTGTCTGCTTCTTTTTTAGCATAAAGCAGTTGCGATTCATATCTCTTCCTGTCTGTAATATTGAAGATCGTAACATTTATAGCGGTTATTTCATCAAGTTCATTTTTCAATACAACTGAATTGATCAATGCAGGAAAAACAGAACCATCTGCCCGCTTGATATCGAAATTTATTTCATTTACAAAACCCTGCATCTTCAGAAGCGGCATGTAGAACATTTCATAATAAATAGCGCCGCCTTTTGAAAGAAGGTCAATAAACTTCTTTTTATACAATACCTCAAACTCGGAATATTGTAACCAATCACAAAGTGTATAATTCATTTTTATGATGGTTCCATTAGGAAGAAAAGAAAGGTAACCGCAAGGCGCATTCATATAAAGATCGTCGTTGTTAATAAGCGATGCGAAAAACTCATTATTAAGATCAAGAAAAATATTTTCCTGGTTGTTCTGCAAACAATAATTTTTTTAAATAAAGGATTTAATTGCTTCGATCGTTTCTTCCGGTGCACTCATGTGCGGGCAATGACCCGTTGCCTCCAATAAAATAAGTTCATTCGCAGGCGTGTTTTCTGCCATATAATAACCAACTTCCAAAGGTGCAATAATATCGTTGGAACATTGCAGTGTAAGGCTTTCCACCTTCAGTTGAGAAAGGTCTTTACGGTTGTCTGAGAGAAAAGTAACACGTGCAAATTCTTTTGCAATTTCAGGATCAGTGGCGCAAAAACTATTCGCAAGTTCTTCACCTAAAGAAGGTTTGTTTGGATTACCCATTATCGCTGGTGCCATTGTTTTGCTCCATCCTAAATAATTGCTGTCCATGATTTCGAACAGCTTATCCAAATCACTTTTTTCAAATCCGCCGATATAATTGGTATCATTAAGATAACGTGGTGATGGCCCAATAAAAACAAGTTTTTTGAAATGTTTCGGTTTCTCAATTGCTGCCAGCAAACCTATCATGCTGCTTACAGAATGACCGACAAAAATCGCATCTTCTATATTCAGCGTGTCGCATATTTCCAGGACATCTTTCGCATACCCATTCAAAGTTTTATAACGTTCCTTATCGTAAGCATTAAGATCAGATCTTCCTGAACCAACATAATCGAACAGTACAACTTTATAATCATCTGTAAAAGCATCAACAATATAATGCCATGCATGCTGATCGCATCCAAAGCCATGCGCAAATAAAATTACCTGCGATCCATTGCCTGTAACAGTTACATTATTTCTCTTTAAAATATCCTTCATGCAACAATCTTTTTATTTATCGTGAAATTGAAAAGCTATACCATCCTAAGGAAGAAAGGGCACAAAATTAAACAGCATTTCTGATGATAAATGCTAATGTTTCGCTATGAATATAAACATTTCTCTTTATACTATTACAGCAATTTAAATAAGAGGGTGGGGATTGATTTATATGTTTTAGATTCTACAGGATATTGTGGGCAGGAGGGATGCCATGAAATCTTGAAGCTTCGTCACCATAAAACAACTCTTCCTAATTGTAAAGGTGTAAGTAAATTGCAGAAATAACTTTTATTATGCAAGATGATATTTCGCTGGCACAATGGGCTTTGGTAGAAGAAATAAAAGCAGGCAAGTGGAAAACACTTGACCTGCCCCGTATTGCAAGGGAAGATTTTGATATTAATGGAATTGAGTTTGTAAACACTTTGTTTGAAGTTCCTACGCAAACTTATCTTGATACGTTAAAACAAAATGCTGTAGATCATAATGTGCAAATGATTTTAATTATGGTTGATGATGAAGGCGATGGATGTGCAGCAGATGAAAAAGAGCGAAAGCAGTTTGTAGTAAATCATCGCAAATGGATTGATGTAGCAAAGTATTTAGGCTGTTCTGCTATTCGTACAAATTGCAGAGGAACGAATGGAATTAGTAAAGAAGAAGCTTTGAAATATGCTTCGGAAACATACAACATGTTGCTTGAATATGCTACCGATGCTAATATAAAAGTGCTGATAGAAAATCATGGTGGTTTTTCGAATGATGCAGACTGGATAGTAACATTGATGAAGCAAGTGAATCATCCTTTGTTTGGAACTTATCCCGACTGGCGTGAACCTTCTGACGATTTTGATAATTATGTTTACCTCGAAAAAACTTTGCCTTATGCAAAAGGAATGTCGTACCGCAACCAACCTTCTGAAGCATTAACAGCAAAGATGATACGATTATGTAAGAAAAATGGTTATAAAGGATGGTATGGCATTGAATCGAATGGGAGGGAAGCTATTAAACAGGGAAAGATGTGGCTGGAGAAATATTTGTTTGAGAAGTAGAGGAATGGGCACAAAAAATGCTACCTGGAAAAACATGTTTTGCAATTAATAACTTATCTTGAAAAGGTTATTCCAATTATTAATCAAAACAAGGCTTATGAAAAATCTAAAACTTCTTCTTGCACTAATTTCCGTTTTTTTAATTGTTATTACGGGTTGTAAAAAAGACATCAGGCAGGAGCAAAGAACTGATTCTGTTGAAGTAGAATCATCTCTAAAAAAGTTTTCACCTAAACAACTTCATCAGATCGTTACATCTTTACCCGAAGGATCAGAAAAAAGATTCCGGAAGAATCTTGATCGCTTTTTAGAACTGCATCCTGAGTATCGCCAGGCTGTTTTACGTGCTTTGAAAGTAAGTGATGCATCTACCTGTAATGAAAATACTAACATCAATTTATGGCTTGATCAGCAGCTTTCTGATTGGAATGATGATGTTATTTTATTAGCTATTTATACAGGCATGCTTGATTTTCCTACTTATGATGCTTTATTTTTTGAAAACAGTTCCTCCGATCAACAGTTTGGTGTGAATGGAGAGTTTTCTCAAAGGGCTGAGAAAACATTTAAAGACCTGAAACGTTTCTGGGATATTCAAACCAATAATCTTGTATTAGGTGCTATGCATGGAAGTATGCTGATGGATAAAGAAAGAGTTATTCGTATTGACAAAATACTGTATGGTGATAGTCAGGCTGATGCAGAGTACTGGGCTGATCTTATTGTTGAACTTATGAATAATGTTCCGCAGTACAGGCATGGTGATCATCCTATATTTACCTTTAATGCCTTTGCTCAGTCAGGTTTCAATTTCCCGCCTTATGGAGCAATACCACCAAAGATCATTTTGGGTGATGGCATCCTGGAGGGATTAGCAGCAATTGGTTATAAAGATGTTTCTACACAAGCTGTACTGGCGCATGAATTTGGTCATCATATTCAGTTTCAGCTTGGATTATATGGCAACGAAGTAACTCCCGAAGCTACCCGTAAAAACGAGTTAATGGCTGATGCTTTTTCTGCTTATTATCTTTCTCATGCAAGAGGTGCCTCTATGCAATGGAAAAGAGTAAAACAATTTTTGCAGGTATTTTTTAATATAGGCGATTGTCAATTCAATGATGTGGGGCATCACGGAACACCGGCGCAAAGAATGGCTGCTGCAGAATGGGCTTATTCTGTTGCAGATAATGCACAAAAACAAGGGCATATTTTAAGCAGCAGGCAGTTTGTTCAATTGTTTGAAGCAGCTTATCCTTCTATTCTTGCTCATAAATAAAAACAAAGATTATAAAGAGAATATTCAGGTGTCTGACACGTTTAAAGTAGTGTCAGACACTTTTTTTATATAAAAAAGAGCATTATTTGTATTATCAGGAAACAAGAAAGAAATTTTATTCGAAAAGAAAGAAATAAAAAGAAAGGGCTGAGAGGGTTGAAAGTTTTCTTCGGATTAAAGAAAAAAGGTACGGATCAATTTATAACAACGATTTCATTGAAAGTATAATATCTTAATCTTTTATTGATTCGATTATGGCTTCACCTATTGCCACACTTAATTCGGTTGCTCGTTTAGCATCTTTATGAACCCATAAAGATTCACCATTTACATTAATACACATGATCTCTTGTACAGGCAAAAAGCTTGTATGATCATCAGATCTTAAATGTGCGGGTTGGGTTACACGAAAGGAATGGATAATGTAATAAGTTTCAGAGCTATGCTGTTCTGCAACTGCTTCCACTTTAATATCCATTGCTACTTCGTTAAATGGAAAACTAAAATTGATTTTATACACACTTTCCATACCTCAAAGTTTTGTTTCATAATGAACTTCATTCATCATGAACCTGTTAATTAAAATAAAAGTCCGGGGTTGAAAAGATGTGGTTATTTCTGGAGATTGGATATGTAAAATTGAGCCAATGCAGTAAAATAAAAAATTAGAATAGACTTAATTGCATTATAAAGTGCTTAAAATGAGGATGCCACGTAAATCGTCAACGGTCAATTGACAATCGTTGATTGATCTCGAAGTTCAGATTTAATTTCTCACCGGCTTTCCTGTTTTTAAAACAGCCTGTATTCTTTCCAGTGTTTTTCTTTCTCCACAAAGCGATAGAAAAGCTTCGCGTTCAAGATCGAGCAGGTATTGTTCGCTCACCAGGGTTTGTTCGCTTAAATCACCACCACACATTACATAAGCCAGTTTTCGTGCTACAAAAGCATCATGTTCTGTGGCATAATTAGCTTTCATCATCCCGTTTATACCGGCGTACAAAGCGCCTAATGCTGATCGTCCCAGCACTTTAATATCTTTTCTTTGAACAGGTATAACGTAGCCGCTTTCATGCATTTCAAGGACACTTCTTTTTGCTTCTGTTATTCTGCGGTTCTGATTCATCACTACTTCATCATGTCCTTTACGCATTATTCCAAGATCATAAGCCTCAAAGGCAGATGTAGCAACTTTTGCAGTAGCGATAGTAAAGAAGCGGTTTTTTAAAGGAATGGTTTCAGGTTCATCTTCATGCATTTCATCTGCAGCACGTAATACAAATTCTTTTGTTCCGCCACCACCCGGAATTAATCCCACACCCAATTCAACCAAACCAATATATGTTTCCGCAGCAGCACAAATTTTATCAGCATGCAAATTCATTTCGCAACCACCGCCTAATGCTAATCCATGCGGTGCAACCACAACAGGAACAGAAGAATACCTGCATCGCATCATGGTGTTTTGGAACATCCTTATTGCTAGATCCAGTTCATCGTATTCCTGTTCAACAGCAAACATAAAGATCATCCCTACATTGGCACCTGCACTAAAATTAGCGCCCTCATTAGCGATAACCAATCCTTTAAACTTTTCTTCTGCCATGCTGATACTTTTATTAACAGCTTCCAGCACTTCACTACCGATGCTGTTCATCTTTGTATTCCACTGAAGCGCTGCAACATCATCACCAATATCATATAAGGCTGCATTACTATTCTTCCAAACAATTTTATCGCTGTAATTATTTAACAGTATAAAAGCTTCAGAGCCTGGAATTTGTTTATACGTTTTTGAATCAACATCATAATACAAACGTTTGCCGTTCTCGGTTCTATAGAAAGATGTATTGCCTGCTGCAAGCATTTCATCTACCCATGGAGCAACCGTATAACCTGCTTCTTTCATCGCTGCAACAGTTTGTTCCACTCCTAAAACATCCCAGGTTTCAAAAGCGCCGATCTCCCAGCCGAAACCTGCCATCATCGCATCATCAATTCTATATAATTCATCACTTATTTCGGGAATGCGATGCGAGATGTAAGAGAACAATGCATAATGAAACTGCCTGTAAAACTCACCCGCCTTATCTTTTCCAGATAATAATACTTTTAGTCTTTGCTTTAGATTATCTACCGGTTTTGCTGCTTCAAGCGTTGCAAACTTTGGTTTGATGCGTGGTGCATATTCAAATGTTTGCAGGTTTAAAGTATGTATCTCTTTTTCTGATTTATATTCTTCGGGACTGCCTTCTGTTACAGGCAATTTTACTTTTTTAAAGAAGCCCTGTCCGCTTTTATCACCAAGCCAGTTGTTGGTAACAATCTTTTCCAGCCAAACAGGAATAGAGAACATTTCTTTTGCTTCATCATCCGGGCAATTCTCTGCAACTCCTTTCGCCACTTTTACAAGCGTATCAATTCCGACAACATCAGCTGTGCGGAAGGTTGCTGATTTCGGACGACCGATAACAGGTCCTGTTAATGCATCAATTTCATCAACCGTTAATCCTAATTTTTCCATGCTGTTGAAGATGCTCATAATACCAAACACGCCAATACGATTAGCGATAAATGCAGGGGTATCTTTTGCAAGCACAGTTGTTTTACCAAGAAAAAGATTGCCATAATGCATTAAGAACTCTACTACTTCAGGGTCTGTATCTTTTGTTGGAATAATCTCAAGCAAACGGAGGTAACGTGGCGGATTAAAGAAATGTGTTCCGCAGAAATGTTTTCTGAAATCTTGGCTTCTTCCTTCTGCCAGCATGTGAATAGGAATGCCTGAAGTGTTGGAAGTGATAAGCGTTCCCTGTTTGCGAAAATGTTCTGCTTTTTCATACAGAGAACGTTTTATATCAAGCCTTTCAACCACAACTTCTATTATCCAGTCACAGGAGGAAATATCTTTTAGATTATCTTCAAAATTCCCGGTTGTGATTTTCTTTATTGTGTCTTTTGTATAAACAGGTGAAGGATTGCTTTTGATAACAGCCTGCAAAGCATCATTTACAATTTTATTTCTTGCGTTCTTATCTTTAGTGTCCATCGCTTCTTTTGCAACGATATCCAATAACAAAACCTGTACACCAATGCCGGCAAAAAGGCAGGCAATTCTTGAACCCATTACACCACTTCCTAATACAGCGACTTTTTTTATTGTACGCTTCATTTGTGATAGATTTTAATTAAGAGATACGAGTCCTTAGCAATAGACCATTGATCATGAACTTTGAAAAACAACTATAACGAAGATATGTTTTTTATGTTCTGATGTTGAACCAGGTAACGCACCATTTATTATTAATTATCTTTAACAATGAAACATTATTAATTCTTCAACTATACCAAATATGAAAAACGCTTTTTTACTGCTAATTACGCTGATGGTTTTGCAGAATTGCATCGCACAAAACGAAGTGCCTTCTGCAGAAGCTCAGATAAAATCTGCGCTGCTTGCCGCACCTGCTGAAAAAAGAGATGGTTGCACCGTTTATGGTTATTCGCCTTCTAAAGAATTTATTCTTTTAAAAAAAGGAACGAATGAGATGATTTGTCTTGCCGATGATCCTAATACACCTAATTTTTCCGTTGCCTGTTACCAGAAAGACCTGGAACCTTTTATGAAAAGAGGACGTGAATTAAGAAAGCAGGGATCATCAGAAGAAGAGATTTTCAAGACACGGGAGAAAGAAGTAAAAGCAGGTAGTTTGAAAATGCCTTCAAAGCCTGCAACATTGTATGTTTATTCAGCAGATGCAAAAGATTATAACGCATCAACAGGTGAAGTAAAAAACGGTTATTTGCGCTATGTAATTTATGTGCCTTATGCAACAGCACAAAGCACGGGTTTACCGGAGAAACCTTCTGCTGAAGGCATGCCCTGGATCATGAATCCCGGAACATACCGGGCACATATTATGATCAATCCGAAGCAGTAAAGAGCGTTTATATTTTTACTAGAAATAAGGGATAAGAGTTGTAAACAATATCTCTACACTTTCTCTTCGTATTTATCCACATAAGCCTTGATCTTCATATCGGGGTGATCCATCATTTCAACAATGATACTTATTTGTCCGTCTTTACCTTCGATTGTAATAATGCCATTGTGTACATCGTTTTGTCCTTCTTTCATTTCAGCTTTGATAACTGTCTTTCTGTTTTATACCTCTGTCCACTTGCAATTTAGTTCTTTCATGGTTCCTTACATCATATCATTTGGATCAATATGGATAAAAACAATGTTTGTTTTACTCACTTCAACTCTAACCTGTCTTGTTGGGTTTTCTGCACTTCATCTTTGCTGTTCATAAATTCTTCTTTAAGGGATGTTCATAGAACTTTTTCATCGCATTGAGCATGAGCCCAAACATTGAAAGCGCTTGTTATAAAAAGTAGTAAAAGCTTTTTCATAAAATTTTTTTTGATTTATCTTCTTGAAGATGAGTAGCCATAGCAGTGGCATTTTCAGTTTTAATCATTATTCTTCAGTTCGTGAAGGATCATTTTTAAAAGATGTTCGTTTCCACACAAGCATAGTATGAAAACGAACAAATGGTGTTTATTAGTTGCCGTTACATAGGAGTTTATTTGATAAAGTAATAGATTAGAATGCCAGTTGCAATGTCACCTACAAACAATAAGGTGCAGATAATGAAAC
>JAEZRL010000149.1 GCA_023440945.1 Bacteroidota bacterium | reverse complement strand
ACCCTACACAGGACCTTGTTGATGAATATGCAATGGCTAACGGATTGCCAATTACTGATCCTGCATCCGGTTACGATCCACAAAATCCTTATGTTAATCGTGAAAAAAGGTTTTACCAATCAATCATATACGATGGCTCGGTATGGCTTGGCGCTACCATGATTATGAAACAGGGAGTAGGCAGTTTAAACGCTACTGACTTAAATAATAGTAGTATATCTACCAGGACAGGATATTATGTTATCAAAGGAGTGAATCCCAAATATGCGGGTGCCCAGGATAATGGCAACAGTGCAAACTGGATCATTTTCCGCTATGCAGAAGTATTACTAAGTTACGCCGAGGCGAGAAATGAGGCAACAGGTCCTGACCAATCTGTCTATGACGCAATTAATGCTATCAGACACAGATCTGAGTTACCTGATCTGCCAGGTAACTTAAGCCAGGCGGACATGCGTAAGGCAATTTATCGCGAAAGAAGAGTTGAACTTGCTTTTGAAGAGAAAAGGCTACCTGATCTCCTTCGCCTGCGACTTGCCGAAACCAAGCTTAATGGAACTGTACATGCTATAAAGATTGAAATAGTTAACGGAAAAACGGTATATACGGTAGTACCTGCCGGCGGCGGTGAAAAACATTTTGATCCTGCAAAAAATTATGTTTTACCTATTCCGCAATCAGCTATTGATAAAAATCCCCAGCTTGAACAAAACCCCAATTATTAATAAAACCAGATATTGCATAACCGGCGTTTTAATAATTATCAGGTAACAGTAGGGACATACTATGAACATGATACAGCAACTCAAAAAGATGGCGATTATTATACCGGTACTAACAGGCGGAATGTATTTATTCCGTCCTGTTTCGGTACTGGCTCAGTCCGGTAATACAGAAAGTATATCGGTAAAGTTTTCTTTCGGTCATAAAACCGCTACACATGAAACTCGTTTTGTGCAACTGCTTAGCGGTTCATCCGGTGTTACTGTTTTAGAACTAAGAGGTAAACAAATAGAAAAGAATGATCGCGTTACAGCAACTTCAGCTACACTTAACATTGGCGCAGATGATATTGATGAACTGATAGCAGATATCAGTTACGTAAAACCATCCGCTCCTTTAAGAAAACTGGCAGGGCATGAAGATGCTTATACTGTAAATAAAGATGCGATGTGGGGATACCTGATGGAAAATGGTTCGCCAGGCCAATCAAAGCGTTTAAAAGATGATTCATGGTATAAGCCTGATGCACCATTGCTTACTATACATTTAAACGGAGATGGTACAAAAGGGTTTTCTATTGCTTTAGAAAAACTCCGTGAACATGGTGCTATGTGGTTACCCGAGCAGGATGTGTATATTACGCTTGCAGATAAACCTGTTGATTTTAAAAAGCATCTGGCTTCTTTAAAAGGAACAAGGGTGCTGGACGAAGTGGCGCAGCAGCCTGATGCATCGCTTGATACATTTCATGATCTGTGGCCGGACATCGGCAATCCGTACGAATGGGATGTACCTTGGCAAACCCGCTGGATGGGTACACGGGGACACTTGACGGTAATGGCAGCAGCACATGGATCGGTTTACAAATTTGCTATAGATCGTTGGGGTAACGTCCGTCCTGATTTCGCATCTCCTCATAAATTCAGGCTTGATCTGCTTTGGTCTGAAAGTGTATGGAAGCAACAGAAGATAAGCAATGGACTTCCTGTAATGCTTACCACTCTCGAAAAAAATGATCAATTAGCGCAGATAGAACAATTTGCTTCGCCACTAGTAGATCTGTCCACAACAATACGCGGCTATATGACAAGTGTCTTATTTTCCAAGATAAATATTTCGGGAAAACCAGGTGCATTCAGTTTTGGAATATCTGTGCACAATGAATTAAAAGGTCATGATATCGAGGCATTGCAAAACGGCGATAAATGGATCATTACAGATAAGCAAACCGGTAATATTTTGCTGGTGCTTGAAACAGGAAAAGATATTACTGTTAAAGCGGAAAACCCTGTGCCCAATGATAACGGGCAACAAATTGTACTAACGATTTCAGGTGTGTTGAGCGAAGGAGCTAAGGAATTTGTGGTAAAGCTTCCGTCACCTGCTATTGTGCCTGCAGAGTTAGCAAGGCTGAGAAACCTTGATTATACAGTAGAGAAGAAAAAAACGATTGAATATTGGGAAGACTGGCTTGCTAAAGGTGCATACTTTAATGTACCGGAGGATGCGGTGAATGAATTATATCGTGCTAATCTCTGGCATGCGCTTGTTTTGCCTCGTCATACACTTGATATTGATGGAAAAGATCACATGGATCTGCCTTATGCAAATACAGCTTACGGACAAAGGAATGCAGATTGGCCCGTAAACCAGGCAGTTTATGTAGATTACATGATCTACGGATTGCGTGGTTATGATAAAACAGCCCAGGATGAATATGCTGCAATGTTTAAAAGTCAGCAACAACCGGATGGAAGAATAGGCGGCTTTGCTAACTGGGGCGTATATTCTCCCGCACAGTTATATGCAATCGCACAAAACTTTTTATTGTCCAGGAATAAAACCCAGTTTGAAAACCTGCTTCCCAACTCTCTTAAAACGCTTGATTGGTGTCTCGCACAAGTTGCGAAAGCAAATGAAGGTGCAGGTAAAACAGGATTGATTTTAGCTCCTCTGAATGACCTTACCAATGCTGAAAGAGAATGGGCTTTTACACAAGCATATTATGTAGCCGGACTTGAACTGTTTGCAAAAGCATTAACGGTGTATCACCATCCTCGTGCTGAAGAAGTAGCTAAGGCGGCTACCGCACTAAAAGTTTCTGTGGTAAAAGAGTTCTCCCGCAGCAGCGTTAAATCTCCTGTAGTTCAGCTAGCCGATGGAACCTGGATTAATTATGTTCCTACGGATGCACTTACACCTCGCCGGATGATGGAGCAATGGTATCCGACAGATGTAGATTGTGGGCCCTTGCACCTGTCGCGTCTTGGTGCGTTTGATGCAAACAGTTGGTTAACTACTGCTATGCTTAACGATCATGAGGATAACTTATTTTTTAAAAACCAGGGTGCTGCCAATGAGCCGGTATATGTTCAGCAGGCGACTGCTTATCTTTTAAGAGATGAACCCAAAGCCGTTATCCGTGCTTTCTATAGTTTGATGGCCTGCGGATTTTCTCATGAACAATTTACTCCGCTTGAACACCGCTGGGCATGGGGACAGTATTATGGACCTCCCAGTACAGACGGTGCCTGGTTTGAAATTTACAGGAAGATGTTATTGAATGAATTGGGTAGTGATACTTTAATGATCGGGCAAGCGATACCCAGGAAATGGTTGGAGGAAAATAAAAAAATTCAGGTAAAGAATGCTCCTACATATTTTGGTAACCTTTCTTTTTCCATAGATGGATTGAACCATGAAAATGAGATTCGCGCATCTGTAGATTTACCCGGTCAAAATTCCATCGGGCAGATGCTGGTAAGATTCCGTCATCCTACAGGGAAACTTATTAAATCAGTTTTCGTAAATGGACGAACCTGGAAAAACTTTGACGCCAAAAAAGAGTATATTGTAATTCCCGCTCCTGCAGGAAAATATGTGATCTCAGCAAAGTACTAATAACTTCCTTTTAATCTAAAAATATCATGCTCAAAATAAGATCATTTCTTTTAAGTATTTGCATTCTGTATGGCTTTCATTTAAAGGCGCAGGTTACCAATGTAAAGGTTGAATTTGGTAAAGAATTAGGTCCCATGAAAATGGAGCAGATGGCTTTAGGCCAGGGCGGCCTTTCTCAAGAGCCGATGCTGGCAGACAGAACTACAGAAATAAGAGCGTTGCATCCGGTGATCATCCGAATCTTTGTAAGCGAATATTATGATATTATCCCGGAAAAGGGAAAATATCATTTTACAACGCTTGACAGCATGGTATCAAATATTCTGCAAACCGGGGCAAAACCTTTCATGAGCTTCTGTTTAAAACCCAAATTGTTTTTTCCTGTAGTTGACCAGGACAATGTTGAGCCAAACAATTACCAAGCATGGGAACAATTTGTTTTTGATGTGGTGACACATTATCGCAATAAAGGTGCAGGCATTACTTATTGGGAAGTAGGCAACGAAGTAGATATCGGAGAAGATGGCGGCACCCCTTATCGGTTTAAACCAGAAAGTTATGCACGATATTACAGGCACACTTCTGCCGCTATACTGCGTGCCGATCCTAATGCTAAAGTAGGAGGCCCGGCGCTAGCCTGGTATAAGTCGCCAATTCTCCCTGAATTATTGCGGGTTTGTTCAGCGGAAAAACTGCCTTTGCATTTTGTTTCTTTTCATCATTATAATAGCAACCCATTGGTCATTCGCGAACAAATAGAATATGTGAAGAACCTCATCACTCAATATCCGGGTTTGAATCCGGAAGTTGTAATGGATGAATGGAATATGGATTTGTTCAATCCACCACTCGATCCACGATTTCAACCTTGTTATGTTGCAGAAACGATCTGGCAAATGAAAGATGCAGGCCTTGATTGGTCGTGTTATTATCACATACGTGATTGGTATGTATCTTATGAAACATTTTCCAAAATATTTTCTCCTTATGGTACAGCCTTTATGACTCGCTGGTGGAACCGTCAGGCTCAATTTAGCGGATTGATAGATTATCAAAACCAATTACGTCCGGCTTATTATACGTTTAAATTATTGTCAAGAATGGCAGGCAATAAATTAGAATTGAGTACTGATAACGATAAAGTGCATGGCTTTGCAACGCATGATACTAAGTTGTTAATGCATAACCTTATGCTCTGGAATTTTTCAGATACACCTGTAACAGTTAAGTTAGATTTGAAGGATATGCCAAAGGATATGCGGGTTCGTCATATTGTGCTGGATGCCACCGGTTCAGGACTAGAAGAAAATCAACGGTTGCGTCCTGATCCTTTTATTAAATTGGAGAAAGGTACACAGTCATTAAGTATAAAATTAGAGCCATGGGCTGTTCATTATTGGTCGTTAGAGTAAGGCTTTAATTGATTCTATGGTTAAAAGAATGTATTTATGATAGTTGATATACATACGCACGTTTTTAATGCATCACAGCATTTCGGTCCAAAGCTCAATGCTGATCTGGAAAGGTGCAGCGTTGATCCCGCTGTATGGGGAAATGTGGAGGAAAGACATCTTGAAACTACAAAAGCTGCACATGTAGCGGTAGTGTTTGGGTTACAGGCGTCGGCTACAGGTTGGAATATCCCTAATGAAATGGTTGCTGCACATGTTGCGAAAGCACCGGAAAGATTATTGTTTTTTGCTTCAATTGCCCCGTTACAGCCAACGTATATGGAAGAACTGGAAATGTGTCACCGTCAATTGGGTGCCGTTGGTGTAAAATTGGCGCCACTTTATCAAAATGTCCATCCTCAGGATAAAAGATATTATGAATTATATAAGTATTGCCAAAAACATGGATTACCTGTTCTTTTTCATACCGGGACTTCTTTTGTAAGTGGCACGCCGCTGGAATATTCACGACCTGTTCATTTCGATGCAGTGGCAGTTGATTTTCCTGAACTGCGCATGGTGCTTGCACATCTCGGTCATCCCTGGGAAGGAGAAACAATTGCTGTGATAAGAAGACATGCAAATGTATTCGCAGATATATCTGCACTTTATTATCGTCCGTGGCAATTTTATAATTCCTTGCGATTGCTGGTAGAATATAAAGCGCAGCATAAGGTGTTGTTTGGCTCTGATTTTCCATTTACTACAACAGGAGATTCACTAAAAAATGTGAGGGCATTGAATGAAGTAACGGGAGTGAGCGGACTACCAAAAGTTCCTGCTGACGTGATCGAAGAAATTATACACAGAGATACGCTCCATCTGCTTAACCTGCCAAATCCCTTAAACACGTGAGCACCGTCCCATCATATATGAAGGCATTACAGCTACAGGGTGTAAACCGGTTGGTCCAAGTAAACTTGCCGGTACCTGTACCTGCTGATAATGAAGTGTTGATACAAACCAAAGCAGCAACAATTTGCACGTCTGATCTCCATGATATCAAAAGTAACCCGTTCGGAATTCAATATCCACGTGTAATGGGACATGAAGGGGCAGGCCTTGTTGTTCAATGCGGAGCCAAAGTCAAAGACATAAAACCCGGAACAAGAGTAGCAGTTCATCCTGTTGTTCCTTGTGGTGTTTGCAATGAATGCAGGAGAGGTCTTGATCATCTTTGTTCAAACATGGGGCATCTCGGTATAGACAGGGATGGTTGCTTTGCTGAATACTTCGTTCAACGGGCAGACAGGGTGAGAGAAATTTCTGATAATGTTTCATTTCCTGTTGCAGCCTTGCTGGAACCAGTAGCAGTTTGCATAGAAGCTGTTGCTCGTGCAGGTGATATTAGAGGTAAAACAGTATTGATAGTTGGTGATGGGCCTTTTGGAAATATTATCGCAAGGTTGGCAAAAAAGGCAGGTGCGAATCACGTATTAGTTTCCGGTCGCACTCCGTTCCGGCTTCAGATGATACCTGAAGTAGAAATTGTCACCGATGTTCCTGTCAGGTCTGTTGATATAGGTATCCTTGCGGTCAGTGATGCAGACGCTGTTAACACCTGCATGAAAGCTTTGCGTCCTCGT
The DNA here is from genome assembly GCA_023440945.1 of Bacteroidota bacterium. Taxonomy (GTDB): domain Bacteria; phylum Bacteroidota; class Bacteroidia; order Chitinophagales; family Chitinophagaceae; genus JAEZRL01. Next base: position 1,343 of record JAEZRL010000149.1, on the reverse strand, counting down.
GGCAGAATGGTTGTTTTTAGTACAGTGCATCAACCTGTTCTCATAGATCTTTTCAGCCTCCATGTTTTGGAATTGGAAATAGCAGGAGCATGTAATGACGAGAATAAAATAGATGATTCATTACAATGTCTTAACGATAAATCGTTGGCATTGGAAGATATTGTTACACACCAGGTAGCTTTTGATAATTGGGAAGAAGCGTTTGAGCTTGCCCGAAATGGTCATGATAAAGCATTGAAGGTTGCACTGGTATTTTAATTTGACGAGTTAAGTTTTACCATATTTATGAAAATAACTAATGTAGAAGCGTTCATACTTCAGTCACCATTTGAAATTACTAACCCCGCGGGTAGCGAAGAAGCCCGTGGAGTGAAGCATTGCTTATTGCTGAAAGTAAGTACTGATGAAGGTATTGAAGGATGGTCTGATATAGAAACATCCCCACACGTGGGTGAAGCGGTAGTAAATGCACCTGAAAGCGGTGCAGGCGTATTTGAAGGATTACGCACCTTAGTTGTAGGTGAAGATCCCTTCGATACAGAACGTTTGTGGGACAAGATTTACAGGGGATCTATTTATTATGGAAGAAGAGGAGTGGCTATGCAAGTATTATCAGGTTTTGATATTGCCTGCCATGATATTATTGGTAAAGCTATTGGAAGACCTGTACATAAAATATTGGGAGGAGCAAGAAGGGAAAAGATCCGGGCTTATGCTTCAACCCTTTTTCGGCCAACAACAGATGCAATAAAGCAAGCTTGTGAATTCTATATGCAGCGTGGCTTTTCTGCAGTAAAATTTGGGTGGGGTGTATTTGGACAGAATATAAAGCAAGATATTGAACTGGTAGAAACTGCTCGCAAAACTCTTGGACCAGATATTGACTTAATGATTGATGCTGGATGGATGGTGAACAGAAGCGCTTACGATGCAATTGCACTTTGCCGTATGCTTGAGCCTTACAATATTTATTGGTTGGAAGATTTCCTGCATCCTGAGTCCTATGAGGGATATCGAAAGGTAAAAAATGCAGGTGTTAAAACACGTATCGCCGCAGGCGAACAGGAAGCTACGGCATGGGGCTTCCGGCAATTGATCGTGCAGGGGGGGGTTGATGTAGTTCAACCGGATTTATCAAGATGCGGTGGATTTACACAGGCAAGGAAAATTATGTGGGAGGCCGAACATGCAGAAGTAGATGTTTGCCCTCATGCCTGGTTAACGGATATCCTTACTGCCGCAAGCCTTCATTTTAATGCCGTATTGCCAAGATCATTGTATCTTGAATATAATGTAAGTGATAACCCAATGCTTCGGGAAATTATCCGCAACCCGGTTCAATT
>JAEZRL010000144.1 GCA_023440945.1 Bacteroidota bacterium | reverse complement strand
TCTGTATACGTAGAACCATTTACAGATTGCAACCGCACTTTATATAATATCGTTTGTAAGTTTTTCAATTCCTTATTCACTTTTTCAATTCAATTCTAAGTTGACCGACTGGCCTTTTGCAATGGCTTGCCCCGCCTTAATGGATTGAGTTGCTACTTTTCCTTTACCTTTTATATTTACTTTCAAACCCATGTTCTCGCATAAATAAATCGCATCTTTCAGGCCCATTCCTGTTAAAGCAGGCATTTGTTTAACGCGAACAGGTAATTTATTTGTTGCAGGTTCATTTCCGCTTTTATATACTTTTATCCAATTGCTGTTTGTTGTTTTTCCATCATTATGAAAAGGAATATTGAGCTTTGTAAAAACCTGCTTTACTTCTTTTGCTTTACCTTGGTAATAATAATTGATGCTGTCATTTGCGGTTGTATTTACATACTGCATCTGGTTATTCTCTCTTACGTATAAAGTATATAGTCTGTCAGATATTTCTTTAAAAACCGGAGCAGCAAGCTGGCCGCCATAGTGCAGCAAAGCATGCGGCTTTGTTTTTATTACAACAATGCAGGAATATTGCGGTTTATCTGCCGGAAAATAACCGACAAAAGATGCCTGGTAAATGCCATCGTTATAACCATGTTTCCCATCTGCAACATGAGCAGTGCCTGTTTTGCCTGCAACTTTATACGCACAATCTTTAAAAACCGTTTTTGCTGTTCCTTCTTCTGTTACCGCAAGCATGCAACTTTGTGCTGCTGTCACCACTTCAGGTTTGCAAATATTTTCTGCTGTTTCGGTTGGTTCTTTCTGTTGCACAATAGCTCCGTTCTTTTCAATGCTATTAACGAGATAAGGCCGCATCATTATTCCATTATTTGCAATGGCATTGTATAAGGTTAAAGTTTGTAGCGGACTAACCTCGATGGCATAACCGAAACTCATCGTTATCATTGCATGTAAACCTTCTTTGTTCTTACGCATTTTCGGTAAACGCGGTTTTTCTTCTCCTTTCAAGTCAATTCCTGTAATCGTATCCAATTTCAACCGGTGCAGGTATTTCAAAAACTTTGAAGGATCTGAAGCAAATGTTTGATAAGCTATTTTACTCATGCCGATGTTTGAACTGTGGGCAAAACATTCCTTCAGGGTCAAGACCGGTTTTGGCGCTCTCTCTGCATCATTTACATTGCGCACTCCAACATAAGCACTGCCGGTGCTTCCTACTTCTATCAAATCATTCACAGTTTTTCCTTCACTTAACACGGATAACAATGTTGCCAGTTTTATAGTTGAACCGGGTTCTGTTGTACTAAGTGCATAATTATAATCCTCCCAATAACTGCCATCCGGCCTTTGACCGAGATTGGCTATCGCTTTTATTTTACCGGTTTTTACTTCCATTACAATAGCGCAACCATGCTCTGCCTGACTTGATACCATCATCTTCATTAAAGCGTTCTCTGTTATCTCCTGCATGTGCACATCAAGCGTGGTATTAACATCTTTTCCGTTCTCCGGTTCTATTTGAAAATCGTCATCTACCGGCACACTAACGCCACTTCCCATGTATCTAACCAAACGCTTTCCGGTTGTACCTTTCAACACACTATCATAGGTCAATTCGAGACCGACTTTTTGCGCATTTTCTCTATCTAAACCAATCGTTCTGTAAGCCAATAATTGATAAGGGTTTAAACGAATGTTCCTTACTTCTGCAATAAATCCACTCTTATTTCTTCCAAGACGCACCAAGGGAAAAGTTCTAAGTGTTTTATAATCTCCGAAGGTTATTTTCTTTTTCAATAAATAATAACGGTCTTTTTCCTTATACCCTTCACTAAGTATTTTTTTATACTCAGCTTTACTCCTGTCTTTAAAAAGATTTGCAAGACAATAACTCAGGGAGTCCAAATTCTCTCTGAATAACTTGCCACTTTTATCACGCAAACCATCTGCTGCAAAATCTACATACACATCGAACTGAGGAATACTAGTACTTAACATTTGTCCATCTTCACTATAAATCGTTCCCCGGTCTGCATCTATCTCCTGTATCTTTTGATGCAGGCTGTCACTCATGCTACGCCAATGTTCACCCTGCATTTGTTGAATCGTAAATGCTTTTCCAATTATCACAGCACACAAAACGGCAACTGCTATAAAGCATATATATACTCTCCAGAGTATATCACGTTTTACTTCAACAGTTGATTTGTTTGCCATTATTAGTTTCGCTGAAGCATTTCTGCTTCTATTTTTTCTTTGAACTCTCCAATGCAATGTGCACCGGTGGTTGATTTGTTATTTTTAAACCCAATGGTTCTGTTGCTTTCATCATTTCCGTTTCGCGGCTTTTGAACATCATTTCACTCTTCAGGGTTTTGTATTCATACTGTAATTCCTTTAATTCTTTTGCCGTAGAACTAATATCTCTTATTGTTTTATCTGCCATGTGACCATTGGCTATATAAAGCACCGCCAACACAGCGAGAAACAAAAAGAAAGGAATGTTAGATGAAACCCATTGATAACGAATGGACAACTTTCGCCCCTCCACCCCTGAAGGGGAACCTGAAGCAACGTTTGTATTTTTCTTGTCTGTCATTAATATCAATAGTTCTAATTTTTATTTTATCAGCTTAATCTCTTTACTCATCGCCGGTTGTGTCACTCACTTCAACGTTCTGAATATTGCTGAGCATGAATGGCGAATGATAAATTGTGAATGGTGAATTTTAAAATGCTTAATTTTCTTATGTATTCTATCTTCTATCTTATTCTATCGCTTCACACTTTCTCCGCAATTCTCAGCTTTGCACTTCTGCTCCGGTTATTTTTTCTCATTTCTTCTGTCGAAGGAGTAACAGGCTTCTTTGTTATCACCTTCAGCTTTTTTTCTTTTTCTACTGATATAAAAGGATGTTCCTGCTCTTCTTCAAAGCTTTCATTCTTAAAAAAGTTTTTCACAAGCCTGTCTTCCAAAGAATGAAAAGTGATAATAGCAGCTCTTCCACCTGTTCTCAAAGCATCCGGAATCTGTTTCAGCAATTCTTTTAACGCACCTAATTCATCATTCACCTCTACTCGCAAAGCCTGGAAAACCTGTGCTAAATACTTGTTCGGATTACCTTTGATTACAGGCGATAACATTGCTCTGAACGATTCAATTGTTTTCAATGTTGCCTGCGAACGTTGCTGTACAATATGTTTTGCAAGCGTTTTTGAATTTGTTACTTCGCCATATTGTTCAAATAGCTTATGCAACTGTTGCTCAGAATAATTCAGCAAAACATCAGTTGCTGTTTTTTCCTGCCGCTGATCCATGCGCATATCCAAAGGCCCTTCAAAACGAATAGAAAAACCCCGATCACCTTCATCAAACTGGTGGCTACTTACACCCAAATCCGCAAGAATACCATCTACCTTTTCTATTTTATATAACCGCAAAAAACGCTGCAAATGACGAAAGTTATGCGGCACGAAAAGGATACGGTTGTCATCCGGCAAATTCTGCTGCGCCTCTTCATCCTGGTCAAAAGCAACTAGTTTTCCATTTTTATTTAATCTTTCCAGAATCCCTTTGCTATGACCGCCACCACCAAAAGTGCAATCCACGTAAATACCATCAGCTTTAATATTCAACCCTTCCAGCACTTCCTTATATAGAACCGGAATGTGATAGCCATTTCCTCCTGTGGATGAATTTTTTTTGTGTGTTTCTCTTTCCGTACTCATCACTTAAAGTTTATCATTCATCATTCTTAAATGCCATCACTTCCAAGGCCAAACCACTAAAGACCTCCGGTGAAAATGTTTCAAAGAGCTGTTTATATTTTTCTGAATCCCATATTTCTATTCTGTCAGTTTGAGCGGCCAGGATAATATCCTTTGAAAGTCCCGCGAACTCTTTCAAAGTAGGCGGCAGCAATAAACGCCCGGCCGTATCTAATTCCAGTTCTGTTGCGCCGCCTAAGAATTGCCGTTGAAATTGCCTTACCTTGGGATCAAATTGATTTAGCTTACTAATCTTATTATAAATGGGCTCCCAACTACTTACCGGGTACAAACTCAAACATTTTTCAAATCCACGGTTTATAACGAAACGGGTTTCACCTTCCTGCAACTGCTTTTTAAAGCCGGCCGGAAGAAGGAAGCGACCTTTCGCATCCAGTGTTGCCTCGAATTCACCTAAAAACCCCGTCATTTATACTATTTGAGAAAAGAAAAACATTTATCTACACAAAATAACACTTTTTCCCACTTTTGTTGAAATAATTTCGATTTGTATTTTTTCCACATGAAAAAAATCATTACAAATCAATAGCAGTAAAGGTTACAGGAAGATTATCCCTAAAGTAGAGTGAATAAAATGTGAATTGCTGTGGAAAACCTGTTAACAGGCTGAACCTGAAGTGCGTCCGTGCTGTGGTATATAACAGAACGTTGAAGTGAGTGACACAACGAAGCTGAAAAGAATTACAAAAGCCGGTAACAAAAAAATAAAATCGTATTACTTGTTCCCTAATGTTTTGGTGAAACCAACCTTTAAGCCATAATCAAGAAGATATTCGCGGATTGGATATTTATTGGAATAAGTAGGCATTTGCTGATAACGGAACTGCGGGCCTATCTGCCAGCGGATCTCACCTACTTTATAACCTATATAAGTTTCGAAGCTGGTAATTACATTCCAGTTGCGCATAAGCAAAGAGCCGTCAGCATAATTTTTATATCGGAAGTTATAATGAAAGGTTCTTTATCAAAAGTGTAGGTAGGTTGAATAGAACCGGCGACATTCCAGCTTAACCGTCCTGACTTCAGAATTTGCCAGTCAATTCCAACCGGAAGCGCTATCTCATAATACGTGTTATGCAAAACAATAGGCGTACTGCTTAATGCATAATTACGATAGATGCTATAAGTATTCAATGTATCAACGCTGTTGTTATCGGACAAAGTAACGGAAGATGCCTCCATGTTATAACTATAAGCTTCTATGTTATATCGCCGGATATTAAATTGCAATCCTGTTTTTAAAGTGAGTGTTTTGCTAAGATGATAACCTAGAGCAAAA
>JAEZRL010000010.1 GCA_023440945.1 Bacteroidota bacterium | reverse complement strand
CTGCATGAAATAAGTAGCTTCATCTACATTTTGTGTAGTATTCCAATCACTATTAAAAAGATAAAAAACGTCATTTTTGTCCTGCGCTTTTAGGAAAGAGAAAGTAAATAACTGAAGTAAAATAACGATAAGAGATATACGCATAATAAAGGGTTCTGCGAACTAAATTATCTCTATTTACGAATAAACCACCTTAAGAAATTTTAAGGTTACAATAAATAAAGTGAAGATGATTTTCTTAAGAAGAAACCAAAGTGCCAACATGTTTTCCAAAAACAACATCCAGTAAGTTGCCGGGTTTGTTCATATCAAAAACAATGATGGGTAGATTATTTTCCATGCACAAAGTAAAAGCAGTCATATCCATCACCTTTAAATTACGTGCAATACATTCCTGGAAAGTTATCTTCTCATAACGCACTGCCGTAAGGTCTTTTTCAGGGTCGGCAGTGTAAATTCCATCCACACGTGTACCTTTCAAAATAACATCTGCACCAATTTCAATTGCCCGTAGCGAACCTGCTGTATCTGTTGTAAAATAAGGATTTCCGGTACCGGCACCAAATATCACTACACGTCCTTTTTCCAAGTGCCGAATGGCTTTTCGTCTGATGTATGGCTCTGCTATCTGCTCCATTTTTATAGCACTTTGCAGTCGCGTATAAACACCTATTTTTTCAAGCATTGCCTGCATCGCCATACCGTTTATCATCGTTGCAAGCATACCCATATAATCGCCATGCGCTCTCTCAATACCGCTGTCTGCTTCATTCATCCCGCGATAAATATTTCCGCCACCAATAACAATAGCAACCTGTACGCCTAACTCTGTAACTATTTTTATATCATTTGCATATTGCTCAATTACTGCCGGAGAAAAAGGATCAAAGCCATTCAATTGATTACCCATCAAAGCCTCACCAGATAATTTCAATAAAATGCGTTTATATTTTGGCAACATGAAATATTTGTTTTGAAGTTATCGCCTGCAAAGAACCTGAATTTTTAATCAAGTGCCAACTTGAATTTATATTAGAAAAATGATTTTATAAATTTTTGATTCAAGCAGATAAATCATCATCAAGTATCTTTGACTTATGCTAAAGCAAACACTACTTAAAGCAACAGAAGCAGGCGGGGCTGTTTTGAAACAGTTCTTTAACGGCGATTTTAAAATATCGAATAAAGAAGGATTGAATAATCTTGTTACAGAAGCAGATCATGCATCTGAGAAAGCTATTTTTGAAGTGATAAGAAAAGAATTTCCGGATCATTTTTTATTAAGTGAAGAAGCAGGTGAAATTGTGCATGATTCTTCTTACAAATGGATCATTGACCCAATTGACGGAACGGTAAATTTTGCAAACGGCATTCCTTTATGTTGTGTTTCCATCGGTGTTGAATATAATAGTGAAATTATAATGGGTGCTGTTTTCAATCCTTTGATGGATGAATTCTTTTTTGCACAAAAAGGGTATGGTGCAACGCTTAATGATAAAAAGATAAGTGTAAGCCTTAAAGATAATGTTGCAACAAGTTGTTTGGCCACCGGTTTTCCTTACAGTTATTTAGACACACCGAATGGGCCTTTGGATGTTTTCAACAGACTGATAAGAAAAGGTATCCCGGTAAGAAGAATAGGAAGTGCAGCGCTGGATCTTTGCTGGACTGCAGCAGGTCGTTTTGATGGATTTTATGAACATAAACTTCATGCATGGGACAGCGCTGCAGGTTATTTGATCGTGGAAGAAGCCGGAGGAAAAGTAACTGATTTCAAAGGCAATAAATACAATCCTTATGAACCGGGAATGGTAGCAACAAATGGAAAAATTCATGATGAATTATTGCAATGGATAAATGGAGAAGTTTAAAAGCCCCTTTAGTTTAGGGCTTTATTCCTCTTATCATTTCTCGTTTTCCTGGCGGCCCTTTTAATTTTTCTACTTCAAAATCTGCAGAAAGCATTGCCCGGCGTACATCTCCTTTGCTGCAATACGTAACAAGAATGCCATTTGTTTCAAGTGCTGCGTATAGTTTTTCAAAGATGCTTTCTGTCCACAATTCTGGTTGCGCTGATGGTGCAAAAGCATCAAAATAAATGAGATGAAATTTTTTTGAGAAGATAATATCTGTCAAAGAAATATTCAATTTATGCAGCACGAACAAAGGATGTAATTCAACACCTTTTTCCCATTCACACGCATGTATCTGCAGGAAATATTTTTTTAGATCTTGTGTATGTAATTGCTCAGAATAATTTAGTTGAAGTATTTCGTCCATTGATAAAGGGAATAATTCAACGGTATGGTAAACTATTTGCTGCTTATATTCCAAAGCCTCTACCAATGTAAGCAGTGCATTCAATCCAGTTCCAAAACCCATTTCAAAAAGGTGAATGGTTTCAAATTTATTAAGCATTGGCTTTAATCCTGCCTCAATAAAAACATGTTTGCTTTCCTGTATAGCACCATGAATGCTATGATACGTTACATGCTGTTCAGGAATAGCGATCGTTGCAGAACCATCACGTGTTATTTCTATCTTCCTCAGCATGCTTGCAAATTACAAGAACAAAAAATTTTTCAGATTACATTTGTCTATTTAATCTTATGAAATATCTCAGGCATCTTAAGAAGGATGAAAAACTTGCTTTGATACTAACCGAAACTTTGCCGGCTTTGCAATACCGGCATAACATCCCACTGCGGTTAATTGCAAGCATAATGAGTCAGCAGTTGAGTACAAAAGTGGCAAAGGTTATTTATCATCGTTTCCTTGAATTGTACAATGGTGAAGAGCCGCAACCGGAACAAATTCTTTCAACACCAAAAGAAACATTGCGTTCAATTGGATTAAGTAATGCCAAAGTAACCTATGTGCATAACGTGGCAACTTTTTGCATGGAACAAAACATAAAAGATGAAAAGTTGCTGAGTATGGCAAATGAGGAAGTAATTGAATTACTCACACAAATAAAAGGTGTTGGAAGGTGGACAGTTGAAATGCTGCTGATGTTTACTTTGGGAAGAGAGGATGTATTTGCAGTAGATGATCTTGGTATTCAGAATGCGATGATAAAATTATACCGTATAAGAAGTAAGGATAAGAAGAAAATAAAAGAAAGGATGCTTGCTTTATCAAAGAAATGGAGTCCTTACAGAACCTATGCCTGTATGCACTTATGGCGATGGAAAGACAATGCACCTGGTGCATAAAAAAATCCTGCACAAGCAGGATCTTTTTAATTTTCGTTATGCTTTTTTTAGATAAGCTATTTTTTGCTGCGTGCTTTTACAACAACATCTTCAACAACACGTGCAGTTGTGCTGATATCAAAAGACTGTGATGATATCTCTTTGTTTGGAGTTCTTATTGCAAAAGTTAAGTGTGCATCTCCCGGTTCTTTAACAAGCACTACTTTTTTGGAGAAATCTGCACCATCAAATCTTTGTTGGAAAACGATATCCCCAAATGCATTTTTAATAACAAGTTCAAATTTTTCTCCTGTAGGATTATCATACGCAACATTGAAAACAATTCCTTTGTTGGTTGTGCCAACATATTCAATGTTTGATTTTGTTGTATCAATTGTATTGGCTTTTGCTGAAGTAATTACTGCGGTTGTTAACGCAATTGCCAATCCTGATGCAAGTACAATTCTTTTTAAACCTAATGCCAATGTCTGTTTTTTCATAACATTTCTTTTTTTAGTGTTAATAATACAGGCAATACAATACGTAAATATTTCTTGTAGCAAACACGTTATAATTATCAGAGAGGCAGGCAAAAACTATAGATGAGCAAAAAAACCGTAAGAGAAGATATCTTGTAGCCGTTTTTTTAAGGCATTAATTAATTACGGTGCAAATATAGTGTAAAACGTACACGTTATATCCGCTTAACAAAAAATTAATGTTGCTTAATCATTTGTATAAACATTTTAGATTCGTGTGTGTACAAGTTTAACACTCAGTCAGCAAATGCAATTTTTGCACATCTCTTTGTTGGTAAATTAGTACTTTAATAAGAAGATTTTCATCGAAATTTGTTGCTTTCCTGGAACAATTCTGTTGGCATAAGCACTACCGATGAAGTGATTGCGACGCAACGAAGATGCTACGAAGAACTTTAGCTGGTATCATTAAAAAAATAAAAAACGAAAGGAATAACGGATGCAGTTTTCTCATTTACATGTTCACACACAATATTCTTTGCTTGATGGCGCTGCTGCGATTGATAGTCTTTACAAAAAAGCGCAGAAAAACAACATGCCTGCACTGGCAATAACCGACCATGGAAATATGTTCGGCGTTTTTGAATTTGTAAGCCAGGCATGGAAGAATACAAAAGTGATCGGTAAAGATGAGAAGGGCAAAGACATTACCGAACCTGTTATAAAACCAATCGTTGGCTGTGAATTTTATGTGGTTAAGGATAGGCACAGAAAAACTTTTTCGAAAGAACAAAAAGACGAACGATATCACCAGGTTTTGCTCGCAAAAAATAAAACGGGTTACCAGAATTTAATAAAACTTACGTCGCTGGGTTTTATTGAAGGCATGTACAGCAAATATCCACGTGTGGATAAAGAGCTGATTGAAAAATATCACGAAGGTTTGATTGCAACAACCTGCTGTATCGGTGCGTATGTGCCGCAAACGATTTTACACGAAAGTGAAGAAGCCGCGGAGCAGGAATTTAAATGGTGGCTTGATATGTTTGGCGAAGATTATTATATCGAACTGCAGCGCCACAACATTATGGAACAGGAAAAAGTAAATTCTACTTTACTCAAGTATGCGAAGAAATACAATGTTCCTGTTATAGCAACGAACGACAGTCATTATACCGAACGGGATGATTATAATGCGCATGATATTTTGCTGTGTATCAACACCGGCGAAAAGCAAAGCACTCCGGGCTTTGATGATTTTGTAAATGATGATATACAATTAAAGAACCGCCGTTTTAAATTTCCGAACGACCAGTTTTATTTCAAGACAACGGATGAAATGCACCAACTCTTTGGTGATGTTCCTGAATCTTTGGATAATACCAATGCTATCGTTGATAAAGTGGAAGTATTGAACCTGAAAAAAGACATTCTGCTTCCTGCCTTTCCTATTCCTAAGGAATTTCAAACAACGGATGATAGCAACGTTAATCAATGGAATTATTTGCATCATTTAACCTATGAAGGTGCAAGGCAACGTTACGGCGAAATAACCGAAGAGATACGTGAACGTTTGGATTTTGAATTGTTCACCATAAAAACAATGGGCTTTGCGGGTTATTTTTTGATTGTAAGCGATTTTATAAAAGCAGGAAGAAATTTAGGTGTGTTCGTAGGTCCGGGACGTGGCTCTGCAGCAGGAAGTGTAGTGGCTTATTGCATCGGCATCACCAATATTGATCCTATCAAATACAATTTACTGTTTGAAAGATTTTTAAATCCGGATCGTAAATCAATGCCCGATATTGATACCGATTTTGATGATGAAGGCAGGCAGAAAGTGATTGATTATGTGGTGCAGAAATACGGTAAGAACCAGGTGGCGCAGATCATCACTTATGGTACGATGGCTGCCAAGATGAGCATTAAAGATGTGGCTCGTGTGATGGATCTGCCTTTAACTGAATCGAATGCTTTGGCAAAGCTTGTACCTGATCGTCCGGGAACAGATCTTGGAAGAGTTTTGCAAGCGCCGTTAACAGCAAAAGATGGCGAAAAATCACTGGAAGAGAAAGAAGGTTTAGGCGGCGAAGACATGGAGAATGTGAAACGCCTTCGTGAAATTTATAACGGTACGGACATTCGTGCACAGGTGCTGAAAGAAGCAGAACGACTGGAAGGTTCTGTTCGCAACACAGGTATTCATGCAGCAGGAATAATCATTGCGCCAAAAGACCTTACAGAACTGATTCCTGTTGCCACGGCAAAAGATTCTGATCTCTGGGTAACGCAGATAGAAGGAAGTGTGATTGAAGATGCCGGTGTTATAAAGATGGACTTTTTAGGATTGAAAACATTGTCCATCATTAAAACTGCATTGGAACTTATCAAACAAAATCATGGAATTGAAATAGAGATTGATAATATTCCTTTAGATGATGAACAAACCTATTTGTTATATCAGAAAGGAGAAACAAACGGAACGTTCCAGTTTGAAAGTCCTGGCATGCAAAAATATTTGCGTGAGTTGAAGCCGGATAAGTTTGCGGATCTTATCGCGATGAACGCTTTGTATCGTCCCGGGCCTATGGCTTACATTCCGCAATATGTTGCACGTAAACATGGTCGTGAAGAAGTGAAGTATGATATCGAGGACATGAAAGAATACCTCGAAGAAACGTACGGCATTACCGTGTACCAGGAGCAGGTGATGCTCTTGTCGCAAAAACTTGCAGGCTTTACAAAAGGTGATGCGGATGTGTTGCGTAAAGCAATGGGTAAAAAGCAAAAAGCAGTGCTGGATAAAATGAAAACTCAATTTATTAATGGCGCTGTTGCAAAAGGTCATACTGCGGAAGTGCTGGAAAAGATCTGGACCGACTGGGAAGCATTTGCGCAATACGCTTTTAATAAATCGCACTCTACTTGTTATGCGTTTGTAGCCTATCAAACGGCTTATTTAAAAGCACATTATCCAAGCGAATACATGGCTGCAGTGCTTAATCACGCAGGCAGTATCGAAAAGATAACCTTCTTTATGGAAGAGTGTAAACGTATGGGATTTAAAGTACTCGGGCCGGATATAAATGAATCCCTTAAAGGTTTTGCGGTAAATAAGAAAGGTGAGATACGTTTTGGTTTAGGCGGATTGAAGGGCGTAGGTGAAGCAGCGATTGAAAGTATAATTGATGAGCGGAAAAAAGCAGGAGCATTCAAAGACATGTTTGATTTTATCAAACGGGTAAATCAAAGAACGGTCAATAAAAAATCCATTGAAAGTCTTGCTTACTCAGGTGCTTTTGATTGTTTCAAAGAGTTGCATCGTGCACAATATTTCTTCACTGCGCCGAATGAACAAATGAATGGCATTGAACGTATCATTCGTTTTGGCAACATCTTTCAAACAAACAAAATGCAAAGTGGAAACAGTTTGTTTGGTGATAGTGTAATGCCTGAAATTGCTGCACCAAAATTACCTAACTGCGAGCCGTGGACATTAACTGAATTACTCGACCATGAAAAAGATGTAACAGGTATGTTCATGAGCGGCCACCCGCTCGATCACTTTAAATTTGAACTGAAGTATTACGGTATTATGCAATTGAGCGATTTTAATGAGATAAAAGAATCGAATACACTTATCCAGGCGAATGGAAATAGAACTTTCCGCATTGCAGGATTGGTAGTTGATGCACAGCATCGCGTTACAAGAACAGGAAGAAATTTTGGCTCGCTTGTTATTGAAGACTTTTCCGGCAAAACAGAAATAATGTTGTGGAGCGATGATTATATGCGTTTCAAGGATTACCTCGATAAAGGTAAAAATGTGTTGGTAAACGGTTATTTCAAATCGCGTTACAACAGTGATCAGTACGAGTTTAAAGTGTCTTCCATTTCTCTACTTGAAACGGCAAAGCAGGCGCTCACCAAACAACTTGAATTAAGTGTCAATCCCGAAACCATCAATGCAAACTTTGTGGAGTTCATTGATATGAATGTCCGTAACAATCCGGGTAAATCTTCTTTGCGTTTCAACATTTATGAGCCGCAGGAAAACTTAAAAGTAAGTTTATACTCACTGGAAAAAGGATTTTCAATGAATGAAGAAATGGCAGAGTTTTTATTGAATAATCCGGACATTGAAGTGAATGTTGCACTGGCGGTATAGAAACGCTTTTCTATACCTTTAAAGTTGCCGAGCAAAACGAGTTTAAGTGTGATATAGCCTATTTCTTCTTAAATATCGGAACGGTACTGCAAGGTTCACCGTACATAATGCTTTTGGCAAAGGGGCGTAATTTATTTGTTATTTCAAGATAAGCCGTTGCCGGTATTTCAACATCCCCACATCCTTTTACCACTACCCGCTTATCAGCATATTCTTCAGCATTAAAAGAAGAGAGATTTTTAATGAAGACAGTATTCAACAGCGTTTTTTCATCACCAAACACTACGTCTTTTGAAACAGGTTGCAGGTAGCTTGCTACAAGCATATAAGCCCATACGGGTATAATTGCATCTGCTGAACAGGTTACAGCTACGTATTTGTCACGATAGGGTTCAATATCCATGCTTTGAAGAGCTGCACGAAAATCTTTCTCTTTCAGTATCAACCCCATAAACAAATAGTCTTTCAGGTCAAAAACAACCAGTTCTTCCTTAGGGTAAAAATCTTCCAGGTTTAAGGTTAATATCCCACTTTCTGCTACTTTATTTCTGATAGTTTCCTGCATATTAAATTTTTCCAACTGCAAATTTAACCAACATTAGGTACGTTTTCTAACGAGAATATGTTAAGAAAGCACTTATGACATTGGGATGATATTTCTTTCTTATTCACGAATAAATTGCTGTACCAAATACGCACCTTCTGCATTTATCACTTCAATAAAGTAAACACCTTTTGCTAATGAGGAAATATTAAGAGAGGCAGTGTTTATGCCCGTGATTACGTTTTGCTCAATCAATCGTTTGCCGCTTATGTCCGAGATAATCGCTTTTCTCAGTCTCATATTGCTGTAGAATTGGAGATGTGTTCCTGTTACAGGATTAGGATACACTTTAAATTTCCATGCATCACCAAAATTGATAGGAGAAATGCGGGAAGTAGAGATGCTTCCGTTATCATCTACAATTCTTAAGCGGTAGTAATTGATGCCATTCAAAGGCATAGCATCTTTATATTCATATTTTGTAAAACCGGTCCTGTTTTCCTTAGAAGTTATATTGTTCAACAGCACCCAGTTTTTTTGGTCAGTACTTCTTTCTACCAAAAAATGCGCATTGCTGCCGGTACTGCTTGCCAGCCATTGAAGCAAAACTTCGTTGCCCTGTTTCAAGGCCTGGAAACTTATAAGTGTAACCGGCAAAGCCTGGCAGGCAAAGCGATCATATAAAACAGAAGCTGAATCTTTGCAACCATACTCATCCTTAACCACTACTTTATAGCTTCCTGCAATGTTTACATAAGGACTTTGAAGGGATGATGTTTTTGTTCCGCCTATTAAATTATTGCTGCTGTAAAATAAAGCAGTGGGTGTAGAGGATGACCAGGTACGGGTAGCGTTTGGCGTACCACCAGATTCGACCAATTGAGCAAAAGGCGGGTCACCATTGGGATAACAAAAAGGATTGATGTTTGCATCGGGCACATGCACTGCAACTGAGGCATTGGCGGAGGAGTAACACCCTAATTTATCTGTAACAGTAACACTATAATTATACAAACCATCTACTGTTGAGGCAGTTAACAAGGGATCAGAAGCAGTGAGCGAACTGATCGTGCCACCATTTCCCATCCAGGCATAACTGTAAGGAGGTGTTCCCCCCGAAGGAAAGGAATGGAGGGTGAGGGTATCACCTTTGCAAACCGAAGTAGAAGAACTGGTGGTTACATTAACAGATGGTGGTATATGAATACTAATATCAGACGTAGCTGTACTAACGCAAAAAATATTATTGATATAGGTGTAGGTAAAAGTAACTTCCCCCGTTTTTTTAATGGAATTTACTTTTCCCGTTAAACGGTCAATCTCTGCTACCGATGTATCGCTGCTTATCCAAAAACCGCCTTTCACGCTGTTATAAAACTGGTAAGTGCTGCCGATACAAAGATTTGGTGTTGTTTGAGGTGATATCTGGTTATTGTCAAGCGGTGTCGGAATTGGGTTTAAGGCAATATCATCTATGGCAAGGTCATTACCTACACCACCGATATTTTCGTTACGGAGAAACAGGTCAGCCGTAGTAACAGTATCAGGTACAGTAAATGAAACAGAAAATCTTCGCCAACCATCGCCTCGTATTTCGCCTGTGGTACTGTCCCCGAAAATCACACCTTCTAACGTTTGCATACCAAAACGTATGTTAGGCTGAATTTCAACGGTGGAGGAAACGTTGGCCACATAAAACTCTATCCGGTATGTAAGTGAACCGGTTAAACCGGTGATGCGCTGGCGGTAAAATTCATCTTTTGCATAAGAGGCATTCACCATTAGAAAATATCCGCCGTTACCGGTATGATCGCTTACTTTGCCACCATCAGAAAACCAGTTTGTTGTATTCAGTGTTTTTACAATATAATAATAACCATCCTGGGGCTGATTACCCTGGTAGTAATGGTAGGCAGTTCCTTCCAATGGTTTACCGAAAGTGTTTGTACCAAACTGGTTTGTCCCGTTACCTGCATCAAAACTTTGCAGGATGCTTCTTTCGCAGTTGCTGTTGTCAACCTGCTTTGGATTGAGCTTCTCGTTGATATATTCAATATTTACTACCTCACCGGCAGAAACGTTAATGGTAACAGTCTGATTGGTCGTATTGGCAGTAGTATTGCCGGAAGGATCATAAATATTATATCTTCCCAAATCCCAGTTGGTATTAGGTAAAGTTTCTTTAACGGTGTATATTCCCGGGTTCACTTCTATCATGATC
>JAEZRL010000511.1 GCA_023440945.1 Bacteroidota bacterium | reverse complement strand
TTTATTAAAGTTGTTTTGCCCGAACCATTCAAACCCTGCAAGGCAATCCTTTCACCACTGTTGATCTGAAAACTCAAAGGTTTTTTAAAAAGCAATTGTTCATAACCAAAATTAATTCCTGTTGCAGTGAATAATATTTTCCCTTTATGCAGAATAGAATTATCAAAGCCGAATTTCATTTTGTCAATATCCGGCAATGCAGAACGCAATGTTTGCAGTTTCTGGGAGATGTCATTAATTTTTTCTGCATGAACACTTTTCATCTTTGAAGTGCTTTTCTCTGCACTGTCTCTTAACGTATTCAGCATAATAGTTGGAACGCCAGCTTTTTCCTGCTTCTTTTTTCCACGTGCATCTAATTTTTGTTGTCGCTCTAATGTTTCACGTTCTTTTTTTCTCGCTTCCCGCAATGCTTTTTCCTGGCCTTTTACATCTTCATTCAACGCATTATTTTCTACCTGTTTTTGTTCAGCATAAAAATCATAATTGCCACCATAAACAGTTATGCCTCGTTTACTTAATTCACAGGTTGTATTAAGGAGATTTAATAATTTTCTATCGTGACTAACTGCAATTAAAGTTTTTGAAGAGGTTTGAATAAAGTTATACAGCAGTTCTCTGCCAGTTTTATCTAAATGATTACTTGGCTCATCTAACAAAACAAATTCAGGCTGATGAATAAAAATACCTGCAAGAAAAACCTTTGTTTTCTCACCACCACTTAACGTTTCCATTTTTTGCGACAGATCTAAACCGTCCAGTTTCCAGTAAGATAAAGCTTCCCTGCATCGTTCTTCTATCAACCAGTCATCGTTAAGCAAAGTGATATTATTTTCGTTCACATCGCCAGCAAGGATTTCTTTCAGTGACTTAAGCTTATCTTCAATTTGAAGTGCCTGTGCAATCGTTAAGTGATTATACTGTCCAAAAACCTGTGGTACATAATAAGGAACATTTTGCACCCTTACTATGCCATTCGATGGTTGCAGTTTTCCTGCAATAATTTTTAGCAGGATAGATTTACCTGCACCATTATTACCAATAAGAGCAACCTTATCACGGTCGTTAATTGTGAGATTGATGTTATCAAACAACAAATCTTTATTGGGATGTATATAAGTGAGATCTTGCAGAATAAGCATAATTTTCTTTCTTAAAATGAATAATAACTGAACTATTGCGGTTCACTTTATGTTTTGAAAGAAACTTATCCTACATTTTAATTTTCTGTTTTGTTGAAGTGAGCAAATATACGATTTGAAGCGGATTAATAAAGATTGCATCACAGCCTGAACGGAAGGCAGGTTTGGTTAGAAGCATTATTATGTCGCAAAAAGCACTGATTTTGCCGTACGCACACCGTTTATGTTGTAATTGGGATGATTAATATTGTGATGATAAAAACCATCAAATTATGGCAGAAAGAATAAAGTTTTCTAACGCAGAAGAATACATCAGGAGTTTTTCAAAAGATGTACAAGAAATACTGCAAACCGTTCGGCAAACAATAAAGCAAGCCGTACCCGAAGCAGAAGAAGTTATCAGTTACCAAATACCTGCCTTTAAATATCATGGCTGGATATTTTATTATTCTGCTTATAAAAATCATTACTCACTTTCTTGTCCGCCACCTTTCACGCTGTTTGATGTTTTTAAAAAAGAACTGGCACCTTACAAAATGTCTAAAAGCACTATACAATTTCCTTTCGATCAGCCTATACCAACAGAACTTATTTTTAAGATGGCGAAATTCCGGGCAAAAGAAAATATAGAAGCAGAAGCAAAGAAGAAATCATTAAAGAAAAACACAAGCATAAAATAAGATGATAAAAACGATTATCCTCCTACTCCTCTCCTTTTTATAATAATGAAAACTTTATCTGCCAACATTCAAAAGAAACAAATAACAAACAAAAGAAAATTACTATGAACACCATACAAGAAGAGATTACAACAATTGTTTCAAGTGGTTATGCTCCTGTCAATGGCCTGGAAATGTACTACGAAATTCATGGCGAAGGAGAACCGCTTGTATTAATTCATGGCGGTGGTTCAACCATACAAACTTCTTTTGGCGCCATCCTTCCTATGCTGGCAAAAAAGCATCGAACCATTGCTGTTGAATTACAAGCGCATGGGCATACAAAAGATCGTGACACGCCTGAAAGTTTTGCGCAGGATGCTGCGGATGTATCTGCATTACTGCAATATCTTGAAATTGAAAAAGCACACATTCTTGGTTTTAGCAATGGTGGGCAAACAGCTTTGCAAATGGGTATCAGTTATCCTGAACAGATACACAAACTGGTTATAATTTCTGCGTTTTATAAAAAAGAAGGAGCACCTGAAGGATTTTTTGAAGGTTTCCCCAACGCAACGCTTAAGGATATGCCGCAGATTTACCAGGATGCTTACCTGGCTATAAATAATGATGCGGATGGCTTACAGCGCATGTTTGAAAAAGACAAAAACCGCATGATGCATTTTAAAGGCTGGACGGATGAAGAGATTTCTACCATTAAAGCTCATTGTCTTATTGTTGCAGGAGACAGAGATGTGGTAACGCCAACACATTTAGCAGAAATGACACAGATCATTCCTCATGCCCGTTTAATGATCTTACCCGGCACACATGGCTCGTTTATCGGTGAGGCTATGACGCAAATAAAGGATAGCAAATTGCCGCAATTAACAGTTGAAGTAATTGAAGATTTTTTGAAAGAGTAATAATTGCTTTTCTGATGTAACTATTCTTCTGCTCATTCTACCAAACAGGGAAAAGTGAATGGAAGTTTCTTTTCCTTTTCCGCAATGTCTCCTCAAAAAGGCATGAGCGTAAGCAGGGACATTGCGCAATCGAAGCACAAAGGCCCGTTAAATTTCTTCTTCATTCCATCCCTGTTGAAACCGCAATGTCCTTCC
>JAEZRL010000498.1 GCA_023440945.1 Bacteroidota bacterium | reverse complement strand
GATCATGCGTTATCAAAGGATAAGCCGGCGCCTTTTGTTGCGCACAAACAATTTTAACAGCAAAAACAAAAGCGAGCAATAATAATTTTTTCATCTACGAATTTTTATTGTTTTTATAGGCCAGATTGAACCTTGCATTTTCATTGCTGTGATTGTTTAGCATTTGATCAAGCTCGGTTTCCTGTTTGTCTTTTATATGCTTTTTATTTTTTTGATACGCGGTGCAACAATACTATTAGGCTTCGTTGCGTCGCATTTCGTTCATCGTTCAGTTAATAATTGAGCTGTTTTATTACTTCAAATCATTCTTACAAAACAATGATCACTTCAAACCTGGATCGGTTAATAATATTTCAAAAGGTTTATCACGGTTACAAATTAACGTTCCATTTTGCATCTCTAATAATCCAACCTGTATAGATGAACGCCGTTCGTTAAAGGGATAAATTCCATTTTCATCCAAATGTGCTTCAGAATGTATTTTTCTCCCGGGGTGTGTGAAATAAAAAACATACGCTTTGTTATTCACTACAATCACATCTCCATGTGCACCGCTTGGTGTATTTTCTTTGCGATCAGATGCACTGTCTAGTATTAAGCCTTGCTTTTCCCAGGTGTTTGCATCTTTAGAACGATATACTCTCATACCATGCCATTCATCTGTAAGCATCCAGTAATAATCACCATAATGAAAAATCTTTGGACCTTCCTGCCTTGTGTTACCAAGCACGGGTTTTACATCATACGTCCACTTATAAAGATCTTTGCTTTGTGCAAGCATAATAACAGCGCCACCTGCATCATCTTTATACCACATACGCCACATACCACCCGGCATTTGAATAAGCGATGCATCAATTACATTCTCAGAAAAACGTTTTAAAAAATCAATAAACTTCCAGTCCCAGAGATCTTTGCTAGTGTAGTGCGCCATTCTTGCCTTACCTCCCCAATGATTTCTCACACCTTGTATGTACACTACAAACATGTGATAAGTTCCGTTATGGTACACTAAGTCAGGGGCCCAGAAAGTGTTTTTTCCTTTCTCTATATTTAGGTCAAGTGTACCGCGATAAATCCATGATACGCCATTATCATCTGTTGAAGCAACACCAATGTCAGTTCCATAACAATAAGCTACATCGGCTGTTTCTGCGTTAGCCCGTCGTTGTGTATAAAGCATCTACCACTTCTTTTCCTGCTTATTCCAAACCAAAACAGGATCTGCAGCTCCATCGGTAACAGGATCACGGTATAAAGGTGCTGGCGGAATGCCGCCCTGCGCCACAACGCATTGTACAAGAAATATCGAAACAGTTAATGCAAATAATCTTTTCATCTGGTTTTCTAAATCAGGCATCATTTCACTCAACCAATAAGCAATGAATTACCAGCCATAAGCTGAATAAACTTACTGATAGGTAATGTCAAAAAAGCTAAAAACGGCAGGTGCTGTGGCAGATCCCTTTTGTAATAAGCTGGGACGCGGACTACGATCCCAAGGGGGCAGAAAATCGCCATTGTAATAGTCACCGCCTGTTTTCACCTCTTTCCATTTTTTTCCGTCGTCACTCCAATAAAACCGGCATTGATAACCTTTTTCCACTTTCATTTTCAAATACAACGATTTGCTGTAAGCTACTGCTTCCTCCTTTAAAATAGTTCTTTTTTGTTTCCTCACTTCCCACACTTCTATCTTATTGTTTTGAACACCAATGCCTATTGCCTGTGCTGCATCACCATACAGTACCAATCCCTTTAGTGAGCTATTGTGACTGACTACTTCAGTCGTCATTTCATAATTTCCGGTTATAGGACGAACTGCTAGAACAGAACCTGTAATATTATTTTCAGATGTTTGACCAGATAGATATAAATTCCCCTTTTCTATTTTCCAATGTGGCTTGCAATTGCGAAAATCCCATTGCCAGGCATACGAAAGTGTATCGCCTAAAAAATCGTCCCTGAAGTTCTTTTTTATCTCCACCATCCTTCCTTGAGGTTGAATAGATGGCCAGCCTGTTTGCGCATTCCAGGTTACTTTGCCCAGCATGCCTTGCCTCCCTGTATATACATCATCCGTTTTATTGTAGGCGTGATACAGGTAATAATCGTTTCCTTCTTTCGAGGTTACGATGGTACCATGCCCCATGCATTTCCAATCTTGGGTTTGCAAGAGTATTGGGTTGTTCGTAAACTTAGTATATGGCCCTTTCAGGGAAGCAGACCTAGCAATCTCCACTTCGTAACTGCACCGACTTCCACAACAGGCACCGACAGAATAAAACAAGTAATAATAGCCGTTCCTTTTTACCAGGCATTGCCCTTCCAATCCCTTCTTCTCATCATCACGTAACAGCATAAACGGTTCTCCTTCTACTTTCAGACCGTCATCCGAAAGCCTGCTTCCAAGAAGTTCAATAGGTCGCTGATCCAGACCGTAAGCCTTCCAGGTAATGTATAATTTACCATTGTCTTCAATTATAAAAGGATCGATGGCTTCCTTTCCAAACTCCAACAAAATACCATGATCGGTAAAACCTTCTGCCGGATCTTTTGATGTAGCTACTCCAATGCAGGAGATACCATCACTTTTTTTCCGGGCTACATAGTACAAATAATATAAGCCGTTATGATAAAAAAGTTCAGGCGCCCAAAAAGAAGCTGACGTCCAGGAAGGTGTTTTTGAAAACGCGTAACCGGTCTGCTTCCAATGCAACAGATCAGTAGATTGAAATATCGGAAAATGAGGCGCCCATTCGGATGATGTTCCCGCAGCATAGTAAATATTACTAACTCTGATTACCGAAGGATCGGCAAAATCTCCGGGTATTACTGGGTTTTCCCTGACTTTACTACTATCATCCAAAGAAATTAATGAAGGCGCATTATTAATGTCTTCTTTTTGAAAAAAGATACCATCTCCATTCCCTAAAAAATAAAAAGCCGGAAACAATAAAAGAAACAGCAAATATATTTTCATGTACTATTATACATTTTTGCGTCAAGCATCGTCTTGACTGAGCGGACCAGAAGCCTCAAAATTCATAATGTTTTTTTCAATAAGACATCACCTTCCGAAAGAAACAATGCCTGATAAATCTTAACCTGCCTGCCTGAAGTTTGTGGCTTTCAACTATAAGCTTTAAGCCACAAACTCGTAACTTATTTCACCACTTCATACAAAGCACTATTTGCTTTGTTGAGTTTATCCAAAGGCATCTTCATTACTTTTCTGTCGTAGGTCATAAACCCATTTACTTCACCCTCCACATCTGTTGTTTGGGTATAGACCGCAGCAGATAAACCATCTTTTATTAATTCACTCAGCCTGTTTACCAAGCCTTCATAACGTTTGAACAAACTATCGTTACTCTTGAAACTTTGATAACCCCAGTTCTTTTGTTGTTGCCAGGTATGACCTTCAACAGGTAAACCAAGCCCGCCGAATTCGCCTAAAACCAATGCTTTCTTTGCACCGAAAAGATCAGGACGAGGCATAGCCGGATCAGGGTAATTATGAAGGTCAACAATATGTCCAACAGGGTAAAAATTACCGCCACTTGCACTGTTTACCAAACGGGAAGGATCTTTCTGCATCGTCCAATTTGTTATTTCAACTGTTTTGAATTGTCCCCATGCTTCGTTGAAAGGAATCCAGACAACAATAGAAGGGAAATTGTATAAAGCATCCATAATGGCATTCCATTCTTTGCGATAATAACCTTCGCTTTCTGCTGTACGATCACGATCTGTAGCACGACCCAACACACCGGGACGAGGTTCCCAATGATTTCCCAGGTCGCCGCTTGGCATGTCCTGCCATACCATCATTCCAATGCTGTCGCAGTAATAATACCAGCGTGCAGGTTCCACTTTAATATGTTTACGTATCATATTAAAGCCCATTTCTTTTGTCTTCACAATATCAAACTTCAAAGCATTGTCCGTCGGTGCCGTATATAAACCATCCGGCCACCAACCCTGATCAAGCGGACCAAACTGGAATAAAAATTTATCATTTAGTAACATTTTCTGAATGCCCTTATTATCCGGTGCAACAGAAATCTTACGCATAGCGAAATAACTCTTCACTTCATCCACAACTTTGCCTTTACGCGTTACTGCAATTTTAAGATGATACAAGAACGGGTTTGATGGTGACCATTTTTCAGGATTTGTAATATTCAAAACGGCAGATGTATCAGAACCGGTTTTTTCAGCAACTTTTTCATCTCCTTTCCAGGCAGAAATGGCAATAGCGTCACCAGGTTGAATATTCGCAACAGAAGCGCTTACGGTTACATTCTGATTATCCAAATCAGGTGTTTGTTTAGTAAAAGCGATATAAGTTTGCGGAACCGTTTCAACCCACACGGTTTGCCAAATGCCTGTTACAGGTGTGTACCATATTCCTTCAGGATGTTTTACCTGTTTGCCATGTGGTTGTGGACCATCATTTGTTGGATCCCAAACACGAACAGCGAGTTGTTGTTGTGCTCCTTTTTTCAGCGCATCGGTTATGTCAACAGAAAAAGGATCATAACCGCCTTCGTGCGTGGTAACTTTTGTACCATTCACATAAATATCGCTTCTCCAGTCAACCGCACCAAAATGCAATAAAACTCTTTTACCATTTCTTTTCGCCGCAACATTAAAATTTCTGCGATACCATAAAATACTATCTTTTCCCACTGTTTTGCCAACACCTGACAAAGCTGACTCAATAGCAAAGGGAACAAGAATATTTCCCTGGAAAGAAGTTGGCATATTCTCAGCTTCATCTTTTGTCAACAAGGCATATTCCCAAAGACCGTTCAAATTCTGCCATTCGTTCCGTTGCATCTGAGGGCGTGGGTACTCAGGTAAAACACTGGAAGGATTTACACTATCGGCCCAGGGAGAAGTGATCTTATCACCTGCAATTTTCCAATCATTTTTTTGTGCCTGTAAACTCTGCACAACAATCACTAACGTCAAAAAAAGAAATGATTTTTTCATCTGTAAATTTTTAACTCTATAAAATTTTTGCTTTTGTTTCAACCTGATCTTCCTGCAATCAATCACTGTTGTTTCAAAAAAACTTATTTCCTCCCCAATAATATTTTATAAAAAATAACTACCGGGAAGAAAATATGTTTTGAATAAAAGACCGTTCAAAATAACGGCCTTTTATGTTCTAAAATGTTACTTTAACTAATGGAGAAAAAATCATGTCTTCCACTCCTGCTATTTTCAAACCAATACGTGCAAATACATAATTCTGATTTAGAGACGGAACAGCAACATTCAAACTGATATTATTCGGATCAGTGATCGCAGCGCCATCCAAATCTGTTTTGGCAATATTATTTGCACCCGATACAAAATAAGTATTGTTGATATACAGTGTGACTCTTTCAATGTCTTTTGCATTGGCATCAGTGACTACTTTTTCAACTTTAAAATTAGCTGTCACCTGCGAGCTGCTACCTGTTACCTGTGCATTTCGTATCATGTAATAAGGCGTTACTTCTATGTTGAATGATTGGCTGCCGCTCACTTTTACATCAAGTGAGTCCGGTGCACCTGAAGCTGTTTGTTTCCACATAAAAGGCCCTTGTCCATTTGGAATGATGAACTTGTAATCTCCGTCAAACAAAAGTGCATTCAGGGTGCCATTCTGTGCAAAAGTGCCTTCGATCGGTGCAACTTTTCCAAAACCATATTGATATAGCTGGAAAGTGACCTGGTTGTATTCAACGCCAATGCTATCACCATTGTATAAAAGAGCACCTGTTATCTCTGAATTGGGAGGTGAATAATTATCTTTTTTGCAGGATGCAACACTAAGTGTCAATATAAAACCTGCTACTAAATATGATAAGAATTTCATCTGAAAATAATTTATTGGTTTAATATCTTGTGAGTTGTGAAACGACAAACGTGAAACTTGTAGCTTCTTACTTTTCACGTCCCACTGCTCACCTTTCTCTCTTAACTTTATTGATTAGGTTGTCTTACTATCTTTGGATTTGCTGCAATAACATCATCTCCTATTCGTGAATAGTAATTTCCTAACCTGAAGAGATTGGAACCTGTTACCGGCGCAGGAAGCACTTCTTCAAAAGTCCATTTGCCGTTGTTGGCGTTTCCCGGATTATAATATTTATACGGCCATAATCCCCAGGGCTGTGTACATTTTTGAGTAGCACTGCCGATGTTTGTTTTAAGATCGTTGAGTGTTGTTGGTTCACCATTCCAAACAATGTGAGCGATTCTCCAGCGTTTAAGATCATAAAAACGATGACCTTCAAAAGCAAGTTCAACACGACGCTCATGAACAATTCTGTCGAAAGTTATTTCGTCGGTGGTAAGCGGTGTTGTTAACCCGGCCCTTGCACGAACCTGGTTTATATAAGTGGCGGCGGTGGCTTTATCGCCTAATTCAAAAGCAGCTTCTGCAGCGTTCAATAAAACTTCACCGAAACGATAACGGATAAAAGCAACATCACTGCCACGGCCTCTTCTGCCCGAACCCGTTTGTGGATCAAGGTATTTACGTATATAAAAGCCTGTTTGAGTTCTTAATTCCAGCCCATCTATCGGTCCATCGGTACCTACCACCTGTACTTTGGTAGTTGAGCCGGGTAATGGTTTTGTATTAACTGCATTATCGCTTGTAATAATACTTCCATCAGCCAGTTTATATCCTGCCCAAATATCCACTACACCGCTTTTGAAGACAGCGCCTGGCAACAATACGGTGCCAGCCATACGGGCATCACGACCCTGAAAAATATCCTGGATATCGCTATAATAAATCGGGTTTCCGGAGGCATCTGTGGTTGCAAAAGGTGCATACGTGTTATCAAGCTTTTCAAAAGATTCAACAAGGTTCAAAGAAGGATTTAAACGACCTGCATCGTAACCTTCATCAGAAAGTGAAAAAGGCTGATCGTTGGTTGTAAAGCTATGTACTTTACCGCCGTTCACTTTAAAATCTTCTATAAAGATAGACTCCTGATTAACACTTGTTTTATCGAGGAATAAGGCGGCAAAATTATCAGAAAGATTAGGCAACACTTCGTAAAGCTTATATGCTCCTGCTTCGCCATTGATAATTTCCTGTGCTGCTCTTAAAGCAATGGTATAATAATCATTAGCTTTATCAGCGGGAATACCTACTTCACCTCCCGGCAAAGAAACCTGCGGTGTTCTTTGTGCACCATATTTAGCTATAGAACCGGCATACAAAGCTGCTCTTGATTCCATCGCCAAAGCCGCCGCTTTTGTTGCTCTTGATTTCTCTGCAGAATTGGCCGGAAGATCATTTTTAATTGCTTCTGCCTCGCTGATCACAAAATCATATATCTCTGATTCTTTTGCTCTTGGATGCTGAAGATAAGTGGGATCGCCTTTCAGGTCGTAAACCAGTGGATCTAAAATAAGCGGAACGCCACCCATTCTTTTTACCATTTCAAAATAGAAATTTGCACGCAGAAATCTTCCTTCTGCTAAAAATCTTGCTTTATCTGCAGGAGCAAGCTTGGTAGAAGCGCTGTCTCTTTGAATAAACAAATTCAAATCCCTGATATAAGAATAGCTGTCGCCCCAGTTAACCGCCCACTCGCCATAATCCCAGCCTGTTCTTTGAACGATAAAATAACTTCCGTTTTCTGAAGGAAAGCTTTCGCTGAAATCAGCAAAGCTTCTCCAGCCGTTATCAAGACCTGAAAAATCAAGTTGACGATTATAAAGATCGCCCAATACGGAAAGTACCAGTGCAGGATCGGAGAAAGCCACGTCTTCCGGTATTACCTGCGTTGGAGGGATATCCAAAAATTCTCTATCTTTTTTGCATCCCGCTATGCTTACGAGGAATGCAGCCGCTATAATTGGAATAATTTTTTTCATCTGATTTTCTTTTTTTGTTTTTAAACACTTGGTGGAACCCGCAATTTCATTTCTATTTTTCGACCATTTAAGTGCTCGGTTTCATAATTTATAATGAAAGATTCACACCTACATTATATACCCTGTTCTGTGGAAACTGCAAACCATTATCATCTGCTATTTCAGGATCTATTCCATACTGTTTCAGATTATCAATAGAAAATGCATTATACACGTTGATATAGAACCGGGCACGCTGTATTCTTGCTCTTTTTATAAGAGCTTGAGGTAATGCGTATCCTAACTCCAGTGTTCTTGCTCTAAATTGAGTTACGTTGTGAATCCAAAAAGTACTGTTACGGTCGTAATCGCTGTGACCTGTTCCGGGATTATCCCTCGTGGCAGGATATTTACCAGGTATCCACGGACTTGTTGGATCGAGTGGATTTTGATGATGCCATCTGTC
>JAEZRL010000361.1 GCA_023440945.1 Bacteroidota bacterium | reverse complement strand
GCAGTTATCCCAATGCGCAAAAAGTCCTCATGCTCCGCAAAGCGATGGATATTGCAGGAACAGATTCAGTAAAACAACAGATATTGAAAGAAGTAGCGAAGAATAAAACATTTCCTGCTTTGATTTTTGCTGGTCGCTATCTCGATGACCCCGCTTTGCAACAACAGGCGGCCCATACGGTAATGAACACAGCTTTATCTGATGAAAAGTTTTATGGAAACGTTGTAAAAGAGCTCTTGAATAAAACATTACAGGTATTACAGGGCCAGGATAGTGATTATCAGAAAGAGGCGATAAGGAAATTCTTATCCGAAATGCCTCAGGAAGATGGTTTGGTGCCTTTATTTAATGGCAAAGACCTGAGTGGATGGAAGGGTTTAGTAGCTAACCCTATCGTACGGGCTAAAATGAATGCAGATACCTTGGCAAAAGAACAGGAGAAAGCTAATGAGATAATGCGTAAAGGATGGTATGCAAAAGATGGTATATTGAATTTTAGCGGGGAAGGAGAAAACATTTGTACCGTAAAAAAGTATGGTGATTTTGAAATGTTTGTTGACTGGAAAATCACCAAAGACGGCGATGCCGGCATTTATCTTCGCGGAACGCCACAGGTACAGATATGGGATACAGCCCGTACCGATGTAGGCGCTCAGGTAGGTTCCGGTGGATTGTACAATAATCAAACCCATCCCAGCAAACCGTTAAAGCTGGCTGATAACGCCATTGGTGACTGGAATAATTTCCATATCACCATGAAAGGAGACCGGGTAACAGTGTATCTGAACGGAGAACTGGTTGTGGATAATGTAGTACTGGAAAATTACTGGGATCGTAATCAACCCATATTTCCTGAAGAGCAGATTGAACTGCAGGCGCATGGGACCCATGTAGCCTACCGTGATATTTATATTCGAGAAATCCCTCGTCCGGAACCTTTTACCCTTAGCGAAGCAGAAAAGAAAGAAGGTTTTAAAGTACTATTCGATGGTACGAATATGTATAACTGGACAGGCAATACGGCCAGCTATGTAATAGAAGATGGGAATATGGTCATTCATCCGGAAAAAGGCAGTGGTGGTAATCTCTACACAAAAGATGAATATGGTGATTTTATTTTCCGTTTTGAATTTCAGTTAACACCTGGTGCTAATAATGGCTTAGGCATAAGGGCTCCCTTAGAAGGTGATGCAGCCTATGCCGGTATGGAACTGCAGATATTGGATAACGAGGCTGATATGTATAAAAACCTTCATCCTTATCAATACCATGGATCTGTATATGGAGTTATACCTGCAAAACGGGGTTACCTGAAACCGGTTGGCGAATGGAATTATGAAGAAGTGATCGTAAAAGGTCCTAAAATAAAAGTGATCTTGAACGGCAGCGTGATCACCGATGGTGATATTACTGAAGCCCGTAAAAATGGTGCGATGGATGGAAAAGATCATCCCGGTTTAAAACGCGACAAAGGGCATATCGGTTTTCTTGGACATGGATCGGTTGTAAAGTTTAGAAATATACGGGTGAAAGATTTAAATGCCTCCAAATAATGTTTTCATATTGGTAACGCTGAAAACTTTTAAGGATGAGGTTAGTCGAAATTGAAGGCTATACCTCATCCTTCAGATTCAGTCTTCCTGTCATTTCTGTGTTTTAAAGCTAATGACCTAACTACTGACAGTATATTTTATAGTCTCCTTTTTATTTGATAATACTTTTTAATTAAAATTTCAGAAGCCTAACCAAGCAACTCATCATTTATTATTATTACTTCTATTTTAATGCAAAAACAACATTTACTTCAAACTTCAGCTCCATCTTTTTAAAATCTACATTCATTGCAGGTGCTGCCGCTTGGTCTTCTGCAGCATAACTTTTCATCATCATATTTGCATAAACAGGACGAGGAAAATTTACTTCGTTTGGTTCATTAATAGTTATTGCTTCACCAACACCATCATTGATTGCTGCTGCAAGGTACTCTGCCTTTACTTTAGCTGATTTAATAGCTTCTATCTTCAATTGCTTTTTAAATTCTTCCATTTTGCTATGATCAACTTTTGCAATAAAAAAGTTTTGTGTTGCTTCATCATCTAATTTACTTACCAGTTTATCCATCATAGTTGTATTACTCACCTTCACCCAATAACTGATGCCAGCTTTCATATCCGGATTTTGTTTTTTATTTTTTTTATACCACCAGTAATTTCCATCCCAGCCACTATAACTCTGCACCGCTACATTTGAATCAGCAATTCCAAGGTTTTTACAAGCAGAAAGAAAATTGTTCCTGATTGCTTCAATATCCACTTTGCTTCCATTCTTTTTATCGTATTCGCGAAGGTCAACTTGTACATAAATTTCGTCCGGCACTACCTGCATCTCTGCAACGCCATTTACATTAATTGTTCTTTGAACAGGTACAGGTGTTTGCGCCATCGTATAAATACATGCAAGTGTTGCGGTTACTACAGTAATTATCTTTTTCATATTTCATTGTTTTAAAGAAAGATGAAGCAAAATTGAAAATTACATAACAAATAAAATTTGGTATGGTTTTCTTAACATTTATTTCATCTATTTGCATTCCTTGCCAAAAAATGAAAACATAAATGAATCAACTGGCTGGAAAAATAAAGAACCTAAGACTGATAAGATCTCTTGTTTATACACTTGTTGGAGCGTTTACTTATCCCGGACTAACTATGTTTAACAGGATAAAGATAGAAGGCACTGAACATTTGCAAAATCTTCCTAAAAAAAATGTCTTATTTATAAGCAATCATCAAACGTATTTTGCAGATGTAATTGCCTTTCTGCATATTTTCTGCGCGGTAAAATGGCGTAAAAACAACAAGCTTGGCGTGCCGTATTATTTACTCAATCCTTTTACCAATGTGTATTTTGTAGCAGCGGAAGAAACGATGAACAAAGGTTTTCTTGCAAAACTCTTTAAACTTGGTGGAGCGCTTACGGTAAAACGAACGTGGCGTGCAGAAGGCACTGAAGTTCGTCGCGGCCTCGATCCATCAGACACAAGAAAAATTACAACTGCTTTAGAAAATAGTTGGGTCATTACTTTTCCGCAAGGCACTACCAAACCATTTGCCCCAGGTCGAAAAGGTACAGCTTATATTATTAAAAATAATCATCCTGTTGTAGTGCCTGTTGTTATCAATGGTTTTTGGCGGGCATTTAATAAGAAAGGATTGGTATTCAAGAAAAAAGGCTCAAAGCTTTCCGTTCGTTTTAAAGAGCCGTTAGCAATAGATTATAACAAACCTATTGAGGAAATTTTAGAGCAGGTAATGGATGCAATTGAGCAAAGCAAAAAGTTTATGCTTAAAGGAAAGCATCATTTAATGTCTGCACTCGATAAGTAATCATCATTCGTTGTTATAGTGGCAATATGGCTAAACAGCAAAAAAGAGCTTGCCAAGTTTTTCAACTACTAGCTAAAATATTCTCGTTGAATTTTCTATATCATTATCAACCAAATATTACGTTTGCCTTCTCTACCCCAGTTTTTCATTGCAGGTTTCAACTGCTCAAATAATTCTTTAGAATCTACTTTTTTTCCTTTTTTAGGTGGTACAACCTGCTCTGGCGTTACCTGTGCTAACTCTAATTTAGTCGCAAACCATGTTGTATTAATGCGTGGGATAGCAGCGCCTAGTATCATTCCGGGCAAACCGGTAAAAGACTCAGGCCCACCGGTTGTAAGAATCTGATCGGTATAAAAAGCAATCACATAAACAGAATCAAGCATCCTGCCTACTGCCTTGCGGCATTCAAAGCCGGCAATCGTTCTTGTATCGTTGGTAATGCGCCATTCAATCTTTGTTAAACTATCCTGTATAAGAAAAGTGTTATCATACACATGTTTCTGGCTAACCGTTTGCTGCTGCGAAAAGTTATTGTAAACAATGTTATCAGCAGCGGGTCCTATTACCCAATCAGGCGCTTTCTTTGCCACCTGCACCGTTCTTCCCGGTTGATATAATGTTTTATCATCATTGAAATACAAGTCGAAATAAGTAACGTTTCGTTCAGGTGATATTTTCTTGAGCGCTTCAATCCACGTTCTGTTTCCATCCTCATCGCTCATAAAGTCTAATTCTTTATAAATATTTACCGTTTTTTCATATTCAATTTTGCCTTTGGCGATAAACGTTTGCTGGGCAAAAGTTTGTAAGGCAAAAGGAGAAAGCAATAAGGCTATAATTATTTTCTTCATAAAATTAATATTTATTGTGCGGCACCGCCTGCTGGTGTTTTTGAGAAATTCCAAACAAAGCTTAAGGTGAAATATCTTCTTAATGTCTGATAACTGTTTTCCCTGATAACATTCGTATTGATATAGCGGTTAAAGCCTTTGTTCTGGTTAAGAATATCATAGGTATTCAACCGCAGCATTGCCTTATCATTCTTCAAGAATTTTCTTCCTATATAACCGTTCCATAAGAACACATTATTATTGTTTGTAAACAGATCAGTTTTCTGGCGAAGATTCCAGTCCACATCTGAATTCAATTCAAACTTCCATGGCAATGTTATATTGAGACCAAGGTTATGACTTTGTGTCCAGTAGTCAGTAGTTAAAGAATTATTTACAGATGATTTTGAGAAATTGTAATTAAAGGAATAATCGTAATAAATATTGTATTTCTTTTCCTTGTATTTATATAAACCGATCCTGAAACCAGGCGCATTGTTATCGGTTGTGTTCTTTAAACCATTTACAACAGAGCTATAACGCGAAGTATTATAATTTAAGCCAAAGTTCAAATTCATATCTAGCTTTTTCAGCTTCATGTTATAACCAAAACCGCTGTAGCCGTTGTAATTACCATTCATGTTGATGTATTGATTGATTGTTTTTCCTGTACTGTCTGTTTCCTGATTGTTTACAATAGCATTACTTACTGTATTGAATCCTCCATACAAATAATAACCTCTTTGTTCCAGTACCTTATATGAATTAAGATTGAAGTTGATGTTATGCCTGAACTCTTGTTTTAGCTCAGGATTACCAATGTTTATAAACAAAGGATTGCTATTATCTGCAACAGGTTGTATCTGTTGAATAGTTGGCTGTCTTGTACTACCTTGATAACCGATATACAAACGGCTTGCAGCGTTAAACTTATAAGTAAAGTTTGCCCTCGGGAAGAAGTTGCGGTAATCTCTTCTTAAAGTAGTATCTGCAATAAGATCTGTTTGTTTAAAATTCTGAAAAGCGATATCAGTACCGGCACTGGCAGTAACTTTTTTACTATTGTATTTTAGAGCAGCACCACCTGCATTCGTAAATACATTGAAGTCGTAGTGATTGCTGAAGGTGTCGTTAAAATTCAAATATTTACCTTCGTTATTTTTATCGTACGACAAACGTTCTGCTTCACTTTTACTGTTTCGGATAGTATAACTTAATTCAGCAAAAAGATTTTTAGCAACAGGTTCTGTATAGGTTAGTTTAGCACTCATCGAAGCAACACTGTTGTTATACATTTTCATTTGATCGGTGATGCTATCTCTCCCTATATCATCGTTGTACGTTGTTATCAAAGCATACAAATAACCTTTTGTTTTGCTGTCGTTGTATTTGTCTTCAAGATTTAACGAAAGCGTTCTACCCAATTTTTTAAATCGTTTCTTTAATAACAATCTTGCATTGAAGTCACTGTTGTCGCCGCTTGAACTGGAGTTACGGTTACTGTTATTTATAAGATTTCCTTTTGCACCTTTTGTTATACTGTTGTATTCTGTATAGCCTGATTGATTTCCCTTGTAACCATTTGCGGTTAATTTAATGGATGTGCTGCTGTCTATCTGCCATTCGTATGTACCATTCAACGAATGCCTTTCACGGCTGCCGAAAGTATTTCTGGTTTCATTTGTTATAAGTACAGAATTGGGCAAGATATTTTGTGTAAGCGTTTGACCGGAGCCTTCATTGTTTAATTTATTATAACGATAACTTCCGTTCACATTCTGTTTATCGTCATCAAATTTATTGGAATAGTTAGCACCTGCACTCCAGCTTTTTGGTACACCCTCACCGAAGTATTGGGAATTGCTGAACTCATCTCCGCCTCCTTCCATATAGAAAAAGCCATTGTCTTCATCGTACTCCAGATTATCTCCACCGCCATAAGTGCTTCTTTCATCCCAGTCCAAACCTGTTTTTCCTGTACTGCTCATGATACCATAAACCGAAAATTTTTGTTTAGCCCGGAAGCGGTTGAACATAGCTGTGTTGTTCCACCTATCATACAATCCTGCACCAATATCAATCTTTCCAAAATAACCTTTCTTCTTATCCGCTTTCAGTTTTAGATTAAGCGTTTTAGTTTTTTGCCCGTCATCAATTCCTGTAAATTCAGCCTGGTCGCTTTTCTTATCAAACACCTGCACTTTATCAATGGCATCAGCAGGAATATTTCGTGTTGCAAGTGTTGGATCATCTCCAAAAAACTCTTCTCCATCAACCAATACTTTTTCAATCTTCTCGCCTTGTGCCGTTATCTTTCCATCTTTATCAACCTGTATGCCTGGTAGTTTACGCAACATTTCTTCGGTTGATGCGCCTTCACGCACTTTAAAACTATCTGCATTAAATTCAAGTGTATCACCTTTCATACGCACTGCTGCAATTCTTTGTCTTACGATCACTTCCTGCAACAAATTTGCTTCAAGTGTCATTTTTATTTCGCCAAGATCAAGATGGGAAGTATCAGATAAATTAAGTTCATCCACATAATCAGCAAAAGTGTTGTGTGTAACAAGCATTATATACTTACCCGCTGTCAAATGATTGAGTTGAAACTTTCCGTCTTTATCACTTCTTGTAAACTTGTATAGAATAGAATCGTTTGCATGAAGAAGCGAGATAACTGTGTTGGTAAGATGCTCTTTGTTGGTGGTATCTGTAATAATACCCTTCACAGACGCATTTTGTGCGTTGGAAACAGCAAAGCAACCTCCGATTAGAAAGAGCAGAAGCGTTAGTTTTTTCATTAGCCTGGTTAAAGGTGTGATTGGTGAGATGCAATGAAGCCGTAATTTCCATAAATTGTTTAGAAATTATTTTTTTCATCGGCTAATTTTACGTTAAAGGCGGGTAATGAATGATGAACGGCCAGTGAATGATAGATATTGATAATGAATGATAAGTATAAGTGATGATGCCGGATAAGAACATATAAGAGTGAGTGAAGTTGTAAACGCTCTTAGACAAATTAGATCTGATAGCAATTTACCAACACTAAATTCTGGTGCAAATGTTGGTCAATAAAAAGAAACAGAAAACTAACCCATGAACAAAAAATACGAAGAGATACATTTTGTTGACAGTACCAAACCTGTTTGGAATTATTCTTTGTTTACAGAAGAAGATATTTCAAACTTTCAAAATGGAACGCACTACAGTTTATATAAACTATTTGGAAACAAACAAATTGAAGTGTTAGGCACATGGGGAACTTATTTCGCTGTTTGGGCACCCAATGCAACTGCCATTTATGTAAAAGGCAACTTCAATAACTGGAGTAATACTTCACATCCGTTATTTGTACGTTTAGATCATTCAGGTATATGGGAAGGTTTTATTCCAAATATTCATGCAGGTGAAGTTTATAAATATTATATACACGGTTATGCGGGCATTAAATTAGACAAAGGCGATCCGTTTGCACATTATTGGGAGCAAAGGCCTTTAACCGCTTCAATAACGTGGGGACTTGATTATAAATGGAATGATGAGGAGTGGATGCAAAACCGTGGTAAACATAATTCTTTAAACTCTCCATTCTCTGTTTATGAAGTGCATCTTGCAAGCTGGATGCGTCCTGACCCTTTTAATGAAGAAAGATATAACACTTATGATCAAATAAGAGAACGCTTAGTACCTTATTTGAAAGAAATGAATTTTACCCACGTAGAATTCATGCCTGTGATGGAGCACCCTTTTGATGGAAGCTGGGGCTATCAAGGCACAGGTTATTTTGCACCAACAAGCCGTTTTGGAGATCCGCAACAGTTTATGCACTTGGTTGATGCTTTGCACCAGGAAGGTATTGGTGTTATACTCGATTGGGTGCCTTCTCATTTTCCTTATGATGCGCATGGTCTATTTATGTTTGATGGTACACATACATACGAATATGCGGATATGCGCAAAGGCTATCATCCCGACTGGAACTCTTATATCTTTAATTATGCAAGAGGCGAAGTAAAAAGTTTTTTAATAAGCAACGGACGTTTTTGGTGTGATAAATTTCATGCGGATGGTTTACGTGTAGATGCTGTTTCTTCTATCCTTCGTCTTGATTATAGCCGAAATGAAGGCCAGTGGGAACCGAACATTCATGGTGGCAATGGTAATCTCGAAGCAATCGCCTTTGTAAAGGAATTGAATGAAACATTGTTCAGGGATTTTCATGATGTGCAAACCATTGCAGAAGAGGCAACAGACTGGCCGGGAATAAGCAAGCCAACATTCTTAGGCGGACTTGGTTTTGGGATGAAATGGATGATGGGCTGGATGCATGATACGCTTGATTATTTTAAAGTTGATCCGCTGTTCAGGCCTGCATTTCAAAATAAATTTACATTCAGCATGATGTATTTCTATGATGAAAATTTCATGCTGCCTTTAAGTCACGATGAGGTTGTACATGGCAAGAGCCCGATGATTTATAAAATGCCCGGGGACGATTGGCAGAAGTTTGCTAATCTGCGTTTATTATATACTTACATGTATACACATCCCGGCACTAAATTATTATTCATGGGCAATGAGTTTGGCCAGACAAAAGAGTGGGATTATAAAAGTGAATTGCAATGGTATTTGTTACAGTTTGAAAGTCACGGTGGAATGAAGTATTGTGTGCAGAAGTTAAATGAATTATATCGCAGCGAACCAGCGCTTTACGAAAAACAATTTGAGCCGGATGGTTTCGAATGGGTTGATCTGAATCATCGCAGTGAATCAGTTATCGTGTACAGACGTAAAGGAAATGAACCTGAAAACGACGTTTTGATCATTCTTAATATGACACCCGTTGTTCGTTATAATTGGGAAGTGCATGTGAGTAATAAACAGGAATGGAAAGAAATATTCAACAGCGATGCGAAAGAATTTTGGGGCACAGGCGATGTGTACAATCCATCTATTGACAGCGAAGCAGTAGATGGATCAACTGAATGGTATAAAATAAAGGTTCATTTACCGGCGCTTGGCGGTATTGTATTGAAATAAAAAAACGACGGGAATAATGAAAGAGATATTTTTCAGGATTCGTCACACCCTTCTTTCAGAATATCCGGTTTTCGCACAATGTCGAAATGAATACTGTAATTAAAGCATTCAAGCATTTCTATACATGCACCAATTGATAGTTCGCCTCGCTTAAATCGTATCCGGAACATGCGTAATCTTGCACCTTCTTTGGTTCTTGCTTTCGCACAGTCCTGGAAGTGATGAGAATTAATAAGCTCGTTAGTCGCTTCTTCAATAGTCATAAGCCTAAAGTACAAAATCTGAAAGGGTTATAAAAGAATAAAATTCTAATAAGACGGCAATTTAAGCGGCTTTTTTAAAATTTATTTTTGTTTGTTTAACGGAAAAAATATTTCCATTTTTAGGAGAGATATAAAGCAGAAATATCAATCTTATGAAGATAAGGAGCAAGTAATTTCAGGTTGGAAAAAGCTTCGATATGAAGCACTTGTTTTTCTTTAGCATCATACATTACTTCAATATAAAAACCTTCTAACTGATAAAGTAAAAATTGATACAGAATGCTTTTCCTTTTTAACAAGAATATGCTTTCCGA
This sequence comes from Bacteroidota bacterium, assembly GCA_023440945.1. GTDB lineage: Bacteria > Bacteroidota > Bacteroidia > Chitinophagales > Chitinophagaceae > JAEZRL01. The sequence goes on along the minus strand of JAEZRL010000361.1, from coordinate 2,223 downwards.
TCGAAGAAGTTTTATTTGTTCACGCTTATGCAGCCGCCTGAATTGTTCTGTGTTCATAGATTAGCTATCCCAAAAGTCTGAAAAATTGAGAGAATATCTTTATATACTTTATAAGAAACTTTGGTTTTTTTGATGCTGTTATTAAAGTCAAAATACCTATTTTTGCGCCCCGTTGCGGATGTGGCGAAACTGGCAGACGCACTAGACTTAGGATCTAGCGCCGCAAGGCATGTGGGTTCGACCCCCTCCATCCGCACTAAAAGCCCCGGCCATAAAGGGGCTTTGTTCATTCTTTCATTTGTAAAATAAATCCTGTAATAAAAACAGGTTTTCAAAATAAAATGGCAACAGTTACAAGAGAAAACATCGGCTTATTAAACGACAAGTTAACCGTTAATTTAGCGAAGGATGATTATCTTCCTTCTTTCGAAAAAAGTCTGAAGAGTTATGCAAAAAAAGCAAACATCCCAGGCTTTCGCAAAGGAATGGTTCCTGCCGGTCTTGTTAAGAAGATGTATGGAAGCAGCATTTTTACTGATGAGGTTTTGCGTACTGTAGAAAAAGAACTTACCAACTACATGACCGAAGAAAAGCTGGACATTTTTGCTCAGCCTCTGCCTCTCGACAACGATGCACGTATGCTTGATGCGAATAATCCGGGCGATTATGCATTTGCATTTGAAATTGGATTAAAGCCCGAGGTAAATATCGATTTGAATAACGTTCAGGTTATACGTTATAAAGTGGAAGTGACCGACCAGATGATCAATGATGAGATTGATCGTTTACAAACCCGTAACGGCAATATGACCGAGCCTGAAGTGATTGACAATGATGAAGATGTATTGAATGTTGAGTTAATTGAGGTGAATGAAAACGGCGAAGAACTTGAGAACGGTATTAAGAAAAGTAATTCTTTATTAGTTAAATATTTTGCAGAAGATACACGAAAAGAATTAACAGGAAAAAAGAAAGATGACAACATCGTTATCCAATTGAATAAAGCTTTTGAAGATAAAGAAAGAGAATGGGTAATGGATGATCTGGGTTTGGATAAGAATAAGGAATCTGATACAGAAAAATACTTTAAGCTCACCATTCAGAAAATTGGCCTGGTTGAAAAATCTGAATTAAACGAAGAGTTTTATAATAAGGTTTATCCCGGCCGTAATATTACAACTGAAGAAGATTTTAGAAAAGCAGTAAAAGAAGAAATCGAAAAGTATTACGATGCGCAAAGCCGCAACCAGGTACACGACCAGATATATCATCATTTGATTGATCATACGGAGGTTGAATTTCCTGAAGGTTTTTTAAAACGTTGGATACAAACAGGCGGAGAAAAACAAAAGACTGCCGAAGAAGCAGAACAGGAATTTCCTTCTTTTGCAAATCAATTAAAGTGGAGTCTTATTTCAACAAAACTGCTTAATGAAAATAATATAGCAGTTGAGCCGGATGAGATAAAACAAGCTGCTGTACAGCAGGTAATGGGTTATTTAGGTGGACAAACACTGGATGATGCACCGTGGCTGGAAGATTACGCCAACAGGATGATGAAGGATCAGAAGTTTGTTGAAAACACTTATTATCAAATTCAGACCGAAAAACTATTTGGTTTGCTGGAAGGCAAAGTGCAGGAAACAGAACAAAGTATAAGCGCTGAAGATTTTGCAGAAAAACTGCACCACCACCACCACTAAAAGGTGAGCGGTGAATTTCAATAATAATGTAACAGGAGCGATGAATGTATAATTTTATTGCTCCTGTTTTTTTGTTCTCAACTCATAGATTTATCAGAAATTATCAAACTTGTTTAATGCCGGTGTTTTTAACTCTCTGCACAACAAATTCTCCGATCTTTTTTCCACACTCAAGGCCATTATTAACAGAATCACTAAAATGAATTCCTCCATATAGTCTTGAAACAGCAGCCTCATTGGCAGCTTGTTTAAATGAATGAAATGTTCTTGGCTTTAGTTCGAACATTTCTTCAGTATCATCTGTGAAACTGAAATTATCACCAAACAAGTAAGTTAGCACTTCTGCTGCTGCAGAAGATATCATGCTATGGCCACTTGTATATTCGGGGAATGGGGGCGTTTGCAAAAGTGGTGTCCATTTAATATCAATGTAACGATTGATATAAGTTTCAGGGCGAATGCGATTGCTACGGTATTTTTCATCCCAACAACTGATAAATGCATCCATTAATGTTACTGC
>JAEZRL010000220.1 GCA_023440945.1 Bacteroidota bacterium | reverse complement strand
TATAAATTCTGCTTTATAAATTGACAAACAATGCAAATAATGTAACAGGTGGACAATACATGTTGAAGAATAAAAACATTGTTGTCATCAGCTTACAACCCTGGTACTATGAGTACGGAAGCAATTGCAAAAACATTGCTTTGCAACTTGCAGAAAACAACAGGGTTTTATACATTAATGCGCCCATTAACCGCAGAACTTATTTGTCAAACAAGAGAAGCAAGGGCGTTTCTTATCACTGTGAAATAATTAAACGAAAGGAAGATCGGATAAAGCAGGTAGCAAAAACAATGTGGGTATATTATCCTGCTTCCATTGTTGAATCTATTAACTGGTTACCATCAACTTCTGCTTTTAGTGCAGCGAATTATTTTAATAACCGTCGTTTTGCGAAAGATATCAGTTATGCTTTGCAGCGTTTAAATTTTTCCGATATTATCCTGTTCAACGATAACGATATTTATAACGGTTTTTATTTGAAGGAACTGTTGAAGCCTTCTGTTTATATTTATTACTGTCGTGATTTTTTACAAGGATTCAATTACTGGAAAAAACATACACCTGTTTTAGAACCGCGGTTAATAAAAAAAGCAGATATAGTTGTAACAAACTCTTTTTATTACGCTGATTATTGTTCACGTTTTAATAAAAACACACATTATATCGGCCAGGGTTGCAATGTTGAGTTGTTTGATGCGAATAGAAAGTTTATTGTTCCTGAAGATGTGAAAAATATTTCCTCCCCTGTTATTGGATATGTAGGAGCATTGGATGCTGCAAGACTGGATGAAACGATCATTGAGAAAATTGCACTCACTCAACCTGAATGGAATATCGTTTTGGTTGGACCTGAAGATGCTTTCTTTAAGAAGAGCAGGTTGCATTTGATCCCTAACATTCATTTTATTGGAGCAAAACCGATTGAATCTTTACCCGATTATATCAATACGTTTGATGTTTGTATAAACCCGCAGTTGAAGAATGAAATAACAAAAGGAAATTATCCTTTGAAAATAGATGAATATTTAGCTTTGGGAAAACCTGTTGTTTCAACCAAAACATTAGCAATGAAGCTGTTTGAACCTTATGCTTATCTTGCTGAAGAACCTGCTGATTATATACCACTGATAGAAAAAGCGTTGAAAGAAAATAACGAAGAAAAGAAACAGCAAAGAATAGCATTTGCAAGAGAACATACGTGGAAAAACAGCGTAAACGCTTTGCAAAAAGTAGTTGTGAAAGATATGGAAGCAAAACATCAAAAAGTTGCCATCGCGTAGCTGAATAGAATTCAGAACGTACAAAAGTGCGACGCAACGGAAGATCAATGAACGATATAAAGACGGGAACATAAAAAATCATCTGATAACTTTAAGTGTAATAAGAATGCTTGGTTCAGGGGAATTGACAAAATCTAAAATATTGACACAATACTTTGCCTTGTTAAGGCCGCATCACTGGATAAAGAACAGTTTTATTTTTCTGCCTTTATTCTTTGGTGGTGAAGTCTTTAATGCTGATAAATTAGTGGACTGCGTATTAGGATTTTTTGCGTTTAGTTTTATTGCCAGCAGTATTTATGTGCTAAATGATTACATGGATGTTGAGAACGACAAAAAACATCCTGATAAATGCAACAGGCCACTTGCCTGCGGAGCCGTTTCTAAAAATTCTGCCATTGCACTTTTTATTGTAAGTTTTTTAATTGGTGTTGGCATTGCGTTGTTGATAAAGCCAAAGTTTTTATTTGTGCTGATGCTGTATTTTTTTATGAACATCGCGTATTCTCTTGGCTTGAAAAATATCGCAATACTGGACATAGTGATGATTGCTATTGGATTCGTTTTGCGTATAAAAGCAGGCGGTGTTATAGCGATGATCGCTATTTCAGAATGGTTAATGATAATGGTGTTTCTTCTTGCTCTGTTTATGGCAGTAGGTAAGCGGCGCGATGATCTTTTGATAAAAATGGATTCAGGTATTGATATACGTAAATCGGTTAAAGGTTATACGCTTGAATTTTTAAACGTGGTGCTCGCAATGATAACCGCCATCATTATTATAGCATATCTTATGTACACTGTTTCACCTGCTGTGGAGCAACGATGGAAAACGTATCGCCTGTATTATACTTCTTTGTTCGTGATAATAGGTTTGTTGCGTTATCTGCAAATAACATTTGTTGAAAAAAATGCGGGCTCGCCAACAAAACTGTTGTATAAAGATGTTTTTCTACAGGTGACTTTATTGCTTTGGATCATTAGTTTTTACACAATTATCTATTTACCGGATTTTTCCATTTTTAAATAGAATATGAATAAGAAGATAGCCAATTGGGGAAATTATCCAGTTATTGAAAGCGATGAAAAACAATTCACCACTATTAATGAACTGCAGAAGCTGGTGGAAAAGAATAGCAATATTATTCCGCGTGGTAACGGGAGATGTTACGGCGATGCATCTCTTTCTTCTGTAACCATTTCTACATTGAAGTTTGACAAGGTTTTATTTTTTGATACGAAAGAAGGAATCATTGAAACACAATCAGGCGTAACACTTGATCAAATCCTTGAAATTGTTGTTCCGAAGGGCTGGTTTTTGCCTGTAACACCGGGAACAAAATTCGTAACAATTGGCGGCGTTGTTGCTTCTGATGTGCATGGAAAAAATCATCATGTAGATGGCAGTTTTTCAAGGCATATAATTGATATGCAGGTGATGATATCAAATGGTGAAATTGTTCATTGTAACAGAAATGAAAACAGTGATCTTTTTGAAGCAACTTGCGGTGGAATGGGTTTAACAGGCGTGATCGTGAGTGTACGTTTTCAATTGAAAAAAATTGAAACATCTTACATCGCACAGAAAAAAATACGGGCAGAAAATTTAGAAGAATTATTAAATCTATTTGAAGAGAACAAGCATTACACTTATTCGGTTGCATGGATTGATTGCATAAAGAAAGGTAAAGGCTTTGGCCGCAGTTTATTAATATTGGGTGAGCATGCAACAAAAGAACAGTTATCTTCAAAACAAAAAGAAGAACCTTTAAAATTACCGGCGAAAAAAAGTATTTCTTTTCCTGTTAATCTTCCTGGCTGGGTACTGAATAATTTCACCGTTCGTGCTTTTAATTTCCTGTATTATCACAAGAATATTAAGAAAGATGCATCCTCGATAATTCCTTATGAACCTTTCTTCTATCCATTGGATGCAATACTACATTGGAACAGGGGCTATGGAAAAAAAGGATTTGTTCAATACCAGTTTGTAATTCCAATGGAACACAAAGAAGGGTTAATAACTATTCTTAAAAAGATCAGCGAAAAAGGTTGGGGTTCTTTTTTAGCAGTATTGAAGATTTTTGGTGAACAAAATGATTTTATTTCTTTTCCCATGCATGGTTATACACTCGCTTTGGATTTTCCTGTTCGTAAGGGATTGTTTGAATTTTTGGATGAATTAGATCAGATCGTTCTTCAGTTTGGCGGAAGAATTTATTTGTCGAAAGATGCCCGAATGAAATCAGGTACTTTTTGGAAAGGTTATGCAAACTCAAAACAATTTGCTTCAGTTATCAGCAAATATAATCCTGGTAAAAAGTTTAATTCCGTTCAGGCTGAAAGACTTGCAATAACAGAATAGTAATCATGTGAGAGGTGAGAAGCGAAAGGTGAAAATCTGAGTCTGATGGTTTACTTCTCATTAAAAACATACTAAATAAGGTTAACACAGTAATAGTAAAAATTATGGCATCGGTTCTATTATTAGGAGCAAATTCAGATATGGCAGTAGCAATGGCACGCAAATTTGCAAAAAACAAATTTGATGTAATACTTGCTGCAAGAAATACAGAACCGCTTGCATTGTTGAAGTCAGACATTGAAATAAGATACGGCGTAAGGACAGAAGCTGTTGTATTCGATGCATTATGTTTTGCAGATCATCAAACATTTTACAAAAATCTTCCTTTTGTTGCTGATGTAACTATTTGTGTTTTTGGCTACTTGGGAGATCAACAGAAAGCGATGAATGAGTGGGCTGAAGCGGAGAAAACGTTAAACACGAATTATGTGGGCGCTGTTTCTATACTAAATGTTGTAGCGAAGGATTATGAAAGAAGAAAAGAAGGAACAATCGTTGGTATAAGTTCGGTTGCAGGTGAAAGAGGCAGGCAAAGCAATTTTATGTATGGAAGTGCGAAGGCCGGTTTCACTGCTTATTTATCAGGATTGAGAAATCACCTGCATAAAAATAACGTGAACGTTATAACGGTGCTGCCAGGTTTTGTTTATACCAAGATGACAGAAAACCTTACGCTGCCTCCGGCATTAACAGCAAAACCGGAACAGGTTGCTGAAGCAGTATATAATGCGGTTATAAAAAAGAAAAATGTTGTGTATGTAAAATGGATGTGGCGTTGGATAATGCTCACCATAAAAAATATTCCCGAACCCGTTTTTAAAAAAATGAAACTGTGATCATGCCGGTTGCAACTTATTCTACAACATCTATCGCATTCTTCGATCTTGATGGAACCGTAACATCAAAAGATACCCTACCCGCATTACTGAAATTTATAAAAGGGAAGATGAGATATTATGCAGGGCTTGTTGTTCTATCTCCGATTCTTACATTCTATATTTTGGGTTTAATATCCAATCATCGTGCAAAAGAAATTTTACTTTCTCATTTCTTGAAAGGTATGGATCTGGAGAAATTCAATTTCCTGTGCAGAAAATTTGTTGAAACAAAATTGCCTTTTTTATTACGTAAAGAAGCATTGCATGAGATAAGAAGACATATTAAAAACAATACACAGGTTGTAATTGTTTCTGCTTCACCTGAAAACTGGGTTTTGCCCTGGTGCAATCGTTATAATATTGCATGTATTGCTACAAAATTAGAGGTTTATAATAACAAGCTTACCGGTAAGATTGAAGGAAAAAATTGTCATGGTACAGAAAAGGTACGTCATATTTTAAAGGCTTATAATCTCTCTCATTATAGTAAAATATATGCTTACGGAAATTCCCGGGGCGATCTCCCGATGCTGTCTCTTGCAACAGATAGTTACTACAAACCTTTCATAGAAAAAGTGTATTGATGTTTTGAAAGCTTTTCTATTAATCATTACGTTATTAAAAGGTCTCACAAACTTGTAACAGCACTTGCAACAAAGTCTTAGCATTCAAGTTTTACAAGAAATAATTTAATGTGAAGAATTAAGCTGAGAAAAAATCTCATTATCTTATTACCGGTAACTCATCTTTTTATCCTTATTAAGTATATTTTTTGTATCCCAGACAATGCAATCACAACAAAGCTTCATCTCAAAATTTTTGTTACTGCTGCAATCATTATCTTAGGCTTAAAATTCTATCATGGAAACAAAGGAAGAATTTGTACAAGCCATACAACAAGGTTACACATTTAAAGGCGAGAGTAAAAAAATAGGAACTGCAATACTTGATGGAAAAGTGGTGGAAGGCGCTGATGTTTATCTGCCTCTTAAAACAATGAACAGGCATGGTTTGATCGCAGGCGCAACCGGTACAGGTAAAACAAAAACATTGCAGGTGATAAGTGAGTTCTTAAGCGATGCAAGTGTTCCTGTTTTATTACTTGATATAAAAGGAGATTTGAGCGGAATTGCAGAGCCAGGCATTGATAATTCCAAAATAGAAGAGCGTTGTAAGCTTTTAAACATAATAAGTTATTCGCCTTCCGGTTTTCCTGTTGAATTATTGACGCTAAGTAACGAGAAAGGCGTACGCCTACGTGCAACTGTAACTGAATTCGGGCCCATATTATTAAGCAAAATTCTTGGTTTGAATGATACACAGGGCGGCTTGCTTGCCATGATATTTAAGTATTGTGATGATAATAAACTTCCTTTGCTTGATCTGAAAGATTTTATAAAAGTATTGCAGTTTGTAAGCAATGAAGGCAAGGCTGAACTGGAAAAAGAGTATGGTAAAGTTTCAACAACTTCTACCGGAACTATATTAAGAAAAGTGATCGAATTGCAGCAACAAGGTGCGGACGTATTTTTTGGGGAACCAAGTTTTGAAGTGGAAGACCTAATGCGTATTAATGATGATGGCCGGGGAATGATAAATATTCTTCGGGTAACAGATATGCAAAACAGGCCGAAATTATTTTCCACTTTTATGTTGCAGTTACTGGCTGAATTATACGCTGTTTGTCCGGAAGAAGGAGATCTTGATAAACCCAAGCTCGTCATGTTTATTGATGAAGCGCATCTTATTTTTAATGAAGCAACAAGTGCTTTGCTGCAACAAATTGAAACGGTTATCAAACTTATTCGTTCCAAGGGCATTGGTATCTTTTTCTGTACACAAAATCCACAGGATATTCCTGCATCTGTGTTAAGTCAGCTTGGTTTAAAAGTGCAGCATGCTTTAAGGGCATTTACGGCAGGAGATAGAAAAACGATTAAACAGGCTGCAGAAAATTTTCCTGAAACAACTTTTTATAAAACGGATGAACTGCTTACACAAATGGGTATTGGCGAAGCCTTGGTAACAATGCTCAATGAAAAAGGCATTCCTACGCCGTTAGTACATGTGATGCTTGCGCCTCCGAGAAGCAGGATGGATGTTTTAACCGATGCAGAAATTGATCTATTTGTTCAAAAAAGTAAACTAACAAATAAATACAATAGGCAAATTGATAGTGAAAGTGCTTATGAAATACTGAATGCAAAATTAGAAGATGCCAATCAACAGTCACAGGAACAACAAAACAAACAATCAAAAACTGCGAAGAAAGAAACAAGTTTTTTGGATAATCCAACTGTAAGACAAATTGAACGTACGGCTGCATCAGTTATAACAAGAAGCCTGCTTGGTGCACTAGGTTTGGGTGGAAGAAGCAGAAGCAAACGATTGTGGTAATAATTTTAATTCATCATTCAAATATTTCAATTTTATGATCGCCGATGCATTAATACCGGAATTAAAGCATGAATATGCAAGCACAAGAAAAATTTTGGAACGTGTTCCGTTTGAATCTCTCAATTGGAAACCTCATGAAAAATCCATGACGCTAGGAAAATTGGCTTCTCATGTGGCTACCATTCCACATTGGTTGGTGGATATAATTAGTAGTGAAGAATTTGATTTTTTGAAACGGAATTATAGTGTTCCCGAATTTAATTCTTCCCAGGAAATGCTTACAGAATTTGACAGGCTTACCACAAAAGCGATAGTAGATCTTCAAAAAACTTCTGATGAAAAATTAAGAAAACAATGGACATTTCGCAGGGGCGAACACATTATTTTATCATTACCGAAAGTAGTAGCAATACGTTCAATGTCTATCAGTCATCTTATACATCACCGTGGACAATTATCAGTTTATTTACGGCTACTAAATGTTGCTATTCCGGGAATGTATGGCCCTTCCGCAGATGAGCCAATGTGATCTGCTGTTCTTCGATAACATAATATCTTAAATGAGCAGCTACTTTTAAGAGCACCTCATTTCGAATAAAATACTATTTAATTTTTTTAAACGGAATGCAACCAAAAACATTACTGTTTCAAACAAAAAAGGAGCATGGTTTTCATGTTCCTTCTTTATTTGAGTATAAGCTTATAATCAAATCCCTTTTCGTATAAAAATTGTAAAAGGAGATGCGACCAGTTATTGTTCTGCACTTGGTTTAACCAGACCTAACTTCGCTTCAAGACTTAAAGTGGCATGCGGAACTGCACGTAAACGGGCTTTGTCAATTAACTTACCGGTTACGCGGCAAATACCGTAAGTTTTATTTTCGATTCGTATCAAAGCTTTCTCAAGGTGGTCAATATAAGTTATCTGGCGGCTTGCCATCTGGCTTAATTGTTCCCTTTCCATGCTCATGCTTCCGTCTTCCATCGTCATGTAACGGTTGTCGGTTTCATCGCCACCCATATCGTCTTTGCGTGTAATAAGTCCCTGCAAATAAGCTAATTCCTTTTTAGCGGCTTCTAATTTCTTATTGATCAGTTCTCTGAACTCGTTCAATTCGCTATCACTATATCTTACCAATGGTTCGTTATTTTTATTGTTTTCTTTTCTTTGTTCTAATGGTTTGTATTCTGGCTGGTAAGGTACCACGGTTTTCACGGTGGTTTTTGGAACCTTTACTTCTTTAACCTGCTCTTGTTTAGCTGCTTTTGCCGGCTTTTCAACTGTTTTTCCTTTTGGAGCGGAGGTTTTTGATTTTACTTCCTTTACTTCTTCAGCAACCGGTCTTACAACTTCTTTTTTTATGGTTGCTTTTGATTTTTCGGTTTCTGCCTTTTTTACAATAGGTTTTACAGCAGGCTGTTTTACCGTTTTTGCCGGAGCCGCTTTTTTACCTGGCACTTTTGAAGCCGGTTTTGCAGTTTTGGCAGTCTTAGCAGGAACTGCTATTTTAGTTGCAGGCTTCTGAGCAGGTTTTGACGCCTTAGCCGGAGCCGTTTTTTTGGCTGTTTTTGCTGGAGTTTTTACGCTTTTTGCCGGTTTAGTAGCTTTTTTTGCTGTTTTTGCCCCAGAAGAGCGAACAGGTTTTTTTGTAGCCATACGTGTTTAACCTTTTTTGTTTACGCTTACTTTTAGCAAATTGTCATTTACTTCTATTTCAGTTCCATCAACAAGCTCAGGCAAAAAGTCAATGCGGTCTGCCAAAATTTCGGCGCAAATATAGTTTTTAAATTGATTTAGGGAAGGCTTAATTTGTATATTATCAAGTACTTTAACGAATATACGATCTGTTAGTTCGAAACCATTCTCTTTTCTGATGTTTTGTATGCGGTTTACGAATTCACGTGCATCTCCTTCCTTTTTCAAATCGTCTGTTATGGTTATATCTAAAGCGACCGTTAGATTGCCTTTGCTTGCAACACTCCAGCCGGGAATGTCTTCCGCTGATATTTCCACATCATTAAAATTCAAGATAACTTCTTCTCCGTCAACTGCCAAAGAAAATTTGCCTTCTTTTTCAAAAGCAGCAATATCGTGCTGACTTAAGTTACCGATAGCAGCACTAACGGCTTTCATTTTAGAACCCATTCTTGTGCCAAGTGCTTTAAAATTCGGTTTTATCTTTTTTCTTATAACTCCTTCCGTATCAGATAAATATTCTATTTTTTTAACATTTACTTCAGCCTTAATTAAATCTTCTACTTTTTGCAATTGCTCTTTCATTTGCTGATTTAAAACGGGAATCAAAACTTTTTGTAATGGATGTCTTACTTTTATATTGACTTTTTTGCGTAATGAAAGAACAAGAGATGATACATCCTGCGCTAATTGCATTCTTTCTTCTAATAAAAAATTAATAGATTCTTCTCTAACTAATGGAAAATCAATAAGATGAACAGAATTTTGTTTAAGCCTTAAAGTAACGCTATTAAGATTTGTGAAAACAGTATCACTAAAGAAAGGTGAAATTGGTGCAATTAATCTTGAAAGCGTTTCTAAGCATTCATATAAAGTTTGATAAGCACTAATCTTATCCTGCTCATATTCACCTTTCCAGAAGCGGCGGCGGCTTAAACGTACATACCAGTTACTTAAGTGTTCATCGAGAAATTCCTCAATAGCTCTACCGGCAATGGTCGGTTCGTATTCATCCATTGCTATTGTAACTTTTCTTATGAGAGAATTGAGCGAAGAAAGAATCCACCGGTCAATTTCAGGACGTTCAGGTAAGGGAATGTATTCTTCTGAAAAAGAAAAACCATCCACATTTGCATACAACACGAAGAATTGGTAGGTGTTATATAATGTGCCGAAGAATTTACGCTGAACTTCTTTTATTCCTTCTATATCAAATTTTAAATTATCCCATGGAGAAGCATTGGTAATCAGGTACCAACGTGTTGCATCTGCACCAAACTTTTCTATGGTTTCGAAAGGATTTACAACGTTTCCCAGACGCTTACTCATCTTATTGCCGTTCTTGTCCAGCACTAATCCATTAGAAACAACTGTCTTATACGCCACACTATCAAATAGCATTACCGCCAAAGCATGTAAAGTATAAAACCAGCCCCGGGTTTGATCAACGCCTTCCGCTATAAAATCAGCCGGGAAAGCTTTTCTTTCGTCAATCTTATCCTTATTTTCAAAGGGATAATGTAATTGAGCATAGGGCATAGCGCCGGAATCGAACCAAACATCCACCAGGTCAGGAACACGTCTCATGGGTTTTCCCGCGTTGCTAACTAAAACGATTTCATCTACATAAGGCTTATGTAAATCATTCTGTAATCTATTCCCTTCTACAATAAATTTTGAATCTTTATTATAACCAGCAGCAACAGCTTTTGTGAACTCGGTAGTTAATTCATGGATGGAGCCGATACAAACTTCCTCAGATCCATCTTCTGTCCGCCAGATTGGTAAAGGTGTTCCCCAATAACGGCTGCGACTTAAGTTCCAGTCAACCATGTTTTCGAGCCAGTTGCCAAAACGGCCTTCGCCCGTTGACTTTGGTTTCCAGTTGATTGTCTTGTTTAATTCAACCATTCGGTCTTTCAAGGCCGTGGTTTTTATAAACCAGGCATCAAGCGGATAATATAAAACCGGTTTATCGGTTCTCCAGCAGTGAGGATAACTGTGTTCGTATTTTTCAACTTTGAAAGCTTTATTTTCCTTCTTCAACTTTACGGCGATGTCCACGTTCACATCTATGTAATCCTTCTCGTCTTTATAATCTTTCACATAACGGTTACTAAATTCACCTACTCCGTCAATAAATTTCCCCTGGCGGTCAACCAACGTTAAAATACCAATATTGTTCTTTTGGCCTACACGAAAGTCATCAGCACCAAAAGCAGGAGCGGTATGAACAATACCTGTACCGTCTTCAGTTGTTACAAAATCACCAAGCAAAATTTTAAAAGGTTCAGCACCGGGAGTTATATCTTGTATCTTTTCTCTTGAATTTGCAGTAAAAGGAAGAAGCTGTTCATAGTCAATACCTTCTAAATCTTTTCCTTTGCATTCTGTAATAATTTTCCACGGAAGTACTTTATCGCCTTCCTTATAATTTTCAGAAGAAATGTTTTCTCCTTCAGGTTTGAAGTATTTTGTTAATAAGGCCTCTGCAAGTACAACATTTACGGGAAGGTGTGTATAAGGATTAAAAGTTTGTACAACAACATAATTAATATTTGCTCCAACAGTTAATCCAAGATTGGATGGGAGCGTCCACGGTGTGGTTGTCCAAGCGATAAAATAAATCTCTTTATTACTGATATTCTGATCATTCAAAGCCTCAAATAAAAATTTACTTTTATCATTTTCTATGGCTTTAAACATTGCAATTACCGAGGTATCTTTCACATCCTTATATGTTCCCGGTTGATTTAGTTCATGCGAACTTAATCCTGTTCCCGCCGCCGGTGAATAAGGCTGAATACTCACACTTTCGTACAATAAACCTTTTTTATACAACTGCTGCAACAGCCACCACAATGTTTCGATATACTCATTCTTGAAAGTAATGTAGGGATCGTTCAAATCTACCCAATAACCCATTTTAGTTGTTAATTCATCCCATTTATCCTTATAACGAAGCACTGCTTCGCGACATTTTTTATTGTATTCTTCTACAGAAATCGTTTTGCCAATGTCTTCTTTCGTAATGCCTAATTCTTTTTCTACACCAAGCTCAACGGGAAGACCATGCGTATCCCATCCACCTTTGCGCTTTACCTGGAAGCCTTTCATCGTTTTATAACGGCAAACAAGATCTTTCAATGTTCTTGAAATAACATGATGAATGCCGGGCATTCCATTGGCGCTTGGTGGGCCTTCATAAAAAACAAAAGGGGTAGCACCATCCCGCAAGTCAACACTTTTTTCAAACGTGTTTTCTGCAGTCCATTTTGCTAAAATTTCCTGTTCTATTGCCGGTAAATTCAATCCTGTAAATTCCCTGTATTTTTCAGCCATAATAAAAGTCCTGTTATTCCAAATTTAAAAAGTCTGCGAAGTTAGTGAATATAAGGACTGAAAAAGACAGGTTAAGGTCTTAACAAATCCATTTATAATAACCATAAACTTTATAACCATATTAGCCGTTGGTATAGTTTTGCGCATAAAGATTGGATAAAGCCGAAATATGAAAAAAGCATTCATTATAATTTTTGCATTTATTGTTTTAATTGGAATTATAGCCGCATGGATGCTGTTTGGCACTGCTACTGCTTTCAATGATAAAAAGAAGTTTCTTTATATCTACGATAATAAAGACGTAAAAGAACAGGTGCAATACCAGCTTGATACCGGCCACATTATTCATAATGAATGGCTGTTTAATATAATGGCGCAAAGGCTGAAAGTATGGGATCGTTTAAAACCGGGAAGATTTGAAATAACAAAAGGTGAAAATCTTGTTCATCTCGTAAGAAAACTTCGTAATAACCAGCAATCTCCTGTCCGGCTGGTGATAAATAAATTAAGAACAAGAGATGATCTTGCAAAAGTTGTAGGCAAATTTTTTTCAACTGATTCACTTGCTGCTATCACTTTTTTGTCTAGCAATGATTCTTTGCAGCAATTAAACGTTGATACCAATACAGTGATGACGCTGATAATTCCCGACACATATATCATCAAATGGAATACTTCTGTTAAAGGTATTTTGCAGCGTTTTCAAAAGGAAGAAGAGAATTTCTGGCAGAAGAATAATCGCCTCGAAAAAGCAAAAGCTTTGGGTTTTACATCACAACAGGTTTACACATTAGCTTCTATCGTGGAAGAAGAAACAAATAAAAATGATGAGAAAGGAGATATCGCAAGTGTTTATATTAACCGTTACAACAAGGGAATGCCTTTAGGCGCCGACCCAACGATAAAATTTGCTTTGAAAGATTTCGGACTCAAAAGAATACTTTACGGGCATTTGAATGTTAATTCGCCTTACAATACTTATCGTAACAAAGGTTTACCTCCCGGACCAATTTGCACGCCGCAAAAAGTAACAATTGATGCAGTTTTGGATGCACCTAAAACGAATTATCTTTTCTTTGTGGCAAGAAGCGATTTCAGCGGTTATCATCACTTCAGTGATAACTATGCAGAGCATCAGCAGTACGCCAGGCTTTATCAAAAGGCTTTAGATGAATGGATGGCTGCACATTCAACCAAATAAGCTATGATCAAACTTGAACGAGTTATTATTCAATCAAAACCAATCACCTTTATCAGGGAAAGCAGTAAAGAATTTACCTTACCCGGTTTTCAAGGCTTGTGTTTGTATGATGTGTTTCACGCTTTTTGGCGACAACTTCAAATGGAGGCATTGAATGTAAGAGCCGCTGCTATTTCATTCAATTTGGTTATGGCTGTTCCTGCTGCAACGATTTTTATTTGCACGCTTATTCCTTATATGCCTGGTTCTGAGCAGATCTATAGACAGTTGATGCAATTTGTTTCAGATGTAACACCAAATAAGGAAACGAGAACTTTTATGGTGCAGTTCATCAACGACTTTTTTAATAAACCCGGAACAGGTCTGTTGTCACTCGGATTTTTGCTGGCCTTATTTTATTCTTCCAATGCAATGATGGGCATTATCAGAACTTTCGACAGTTCATTAATAGAAAAAAGAAAAACAAACTTTATCAAAAAAAGACTACGTGCCGTTAGTCTTATCATTATTGTTATTTCATTTATAATTGGAACTATTTTAATAACACTCGGCCAGGGTATGTTATTTAAGAACATAATGAACTGGCTGAACATCCATAATGAAAGCCTCCAATGGTGGATAAAAAATTTCCGATGGGTACTTATTTTTCTTCTGTTTGCTTATTCTATCGCTATTATTTATAAATATGCGCCTTCTTATAAAGTAAGAGGAAGGCTGCATACGCCGGGAGCTTTTCTTGCCGCGATATTGATAATTCTTACTACAACCGTTTTTTCTTACTGGGCACAAAACATTTCTAACTACAATAAATTTTATGGACCTATAGGTACGATATTGATTCTGATGCTACTTATCTTTCTTAATTCACTTATGTTATTGATCGGTTTTGAGTTGAATGTAAGCATTGCGCATTTAAGAAAAGAAAAAACAGGTGATAAGAGTAAGCCTGCAGATGTTTTATAAATGGATATCATCCTTCTTTAGCTTCACATAATTTTAATATTTGCAATGTTTACATTTGCGCTAATCTTATTTTTCATGAAAAGATTTTTTGCAGCCCTTTTATTTTTTGCAGTAGCCTGCAACAATAATGATAATTCAAATACAACCATCGAGGATAATAATAATCCACCGCCGCCGCTTATAAATTATCAGGTGATAAAAGTTTATCCGCACGATACTTCAAGTTATACGCAGGGTTTGGAATGGTACAATAATTTTTTGTATGAAGGAACGGGATTGGAAGGGTTTAGTAAATTAATAAAAGGAGACTTGCAAACAGGAAAACCAATAAAGGAAATAAAACTGAACGATGCAGATTTTGGTGAAGGCATTACCATCCTCAACAATAAAATTTACCAGTTAACCTGGCAAAATAATAAAGCATTTGTATACGATCTGGAAACCTTTAAGAAACTGCAGGAATTTGACTGGCCTTACGAAGGCTGGGGACTTACAAATGATGGTAAAAGTTTGATCGTGAGCACGGGAACAAGTAATCTTTATTATGTAAATCCGGAGAATTTTAAAATAGAAAAAACAATCGGCGTAACAGATAATTATGGCCCGGTTTCCGATTTGAATGAATTGGAATATGTGAAAGGCGTTGTATATGCCAACATTTATCAGCGAAATATTATTGTCAAAATAAATCCTGAAACAGGCAAAGTAGAAGGCAGAATTGATTTATCAAACATCCAGGAAAAAAACAATGTTTCATAC
>JAEZRL010000255.1 GCA_023440945.1 Bacteroidota bacterium | reverse complement strand
GCTATAACCTGGTCTGTATTCAATACAGGATTATCCCATAACCCGGCTTGTTGTATTAATGCTTTTCCTGCTTCAACATTATAATGCTGCGCAAGCAGTTGAAAGTTTTTTTCTAAAAAAATCTTTTCGGCATTCTGCAGCGTAACGTGTAAAGTATCAGTTGAAGCAATGTTTACCTGTGCCTTTGTATTAAAACATACAATGCTTAGAAGTATGCATATTGCCCATTTGCTGCATGCAAACGGAATTGCATTTTCTTTCATATTTTTTAAAGAAATAAGTTTAAAAATGTAAATACACTCAGGGGTATGTAGCCTGCAACACTTAAGTGCTTATTACAATTAACACAATTAACTTGTGGTACTCTTCAGCTACAGGAATACTAATAAATACTCTGAAACAGAGAAAGATCAGGCTTTTGGAGGCGGTGGATTTATTTCTTTATAAAAGAGGTAATCATACCTGTCATTAACAGGAAGTAAGTAATTGATCGGAGTATTTGCCGGCGGCTTTGAAGTAAGAAGCTCATCGGCAGTTATAAGCTTGATTGCAATATGTTTGTAAGGCTGCAGATCTTTGTTGCCTTCTTTTTCAAATTCAGGAAAAGCATTTTTATAATCCAGCACAACTTCAGCAACATATTCAACAATGGAATTTATTTCATTAAACTCTCCTATAACAGGTTTATGTTTGATGTGGAGCGGTTCAAAATCTTGTGTGAAAATGCTGAGATTCAATATCTGTAACGCCACCACGAAAGCCATGAACTTTGCAATATGTTGTCGTGTGGTGCGCATTACTTTTTTGAGTTGATGATGCAAGATTACTAAGCAAAATTGAAAAAAGAGTGTTAACATATGCTTGTGCCCCCTGCGGAGCATCCTGCAAAAAATGGGAACTTTTAGCGAGTTGGTTTTACTAAACTTAATCCGGTGCTTAATTTTCTCAATCTTTTACCACCATTACGCTCTTAAAAAATCCCTCAGGAATTTAGATATCATTCCGTTCTTGTCATTGCAATCCTGTATAATATCCAGGCAAGTAAAGCAAAAAATAACACACCTATTACCTGGTAAATATCGGGTGAAAACCAGCCTTCGAGATAGCTTTCAACATTTATCGTTTGCAGTTTACGCGATACATTTTCGCTTCCTGCTGTTAGCAAAGCAACAGTAACCCCCGCTAATGCGCCACCGGCCACTAATCCTGTTGCAAATAAATTTCCCTTGCCAAGATCATCTTCTCCTACCGCATGACCTTTTTGTTTTTGTCTCCAGTCAACCAAACCTCTGATGGCACCGCCGATAAAAATGGGCAACGTGGTACTCAAAGGCAAATAAGCACCAACGGCGAAACTAAGTGAGTTAACTCCGCACAATTCCATTACAACAGCTAAAGCAACACCTACAAAAACATATTGCCAGTCGAGATTAAAGGATAAGATTCCTTTGATAAGTGTTGCCATTAAAGTAGCCTGGGGGCCGGGAAATTTATCCGTACCGATAGCATGTGTAAAACCTTGCTGAACCATCTCCTGCGTGGGCGTATCAAGTATTTTAATGGTTAAACCGATAACAACAGAGGAAACAATAGCGCCGATAAATAAAGCAAGTTGCTGATATTTTGGTGTGGCACCAACAAGGTAACCCGTTTTTAAATCCTGCGAGGTTGCGCCTGCGTTTGCGGCTGCAATGCAGATCATTCCACCAACTACCAGAACCATCGGTTCATATAATTTTCCGCTCCATCCAATGCCAATAAAAACGAGGCAGGTTGCCATAATTGTTGCAATGGTCATACCGCTTATAGGGTTATTGGTTGAACCGATAATGCCAACGATTCTTGACGAAACTGTTACGAAGAAAGCGCCAAAAACTACTACCATCAAACCCAACAAAAGTTTACTGAAAAAATTATCCCCGGGAATCATTGGTATGCACGCCATCAATATAATTAATCCAATGCTTCCAAATGCAACCACCTTAATACTTAGATCGCGATCTGTTCTTGCAACAGAAGTAGTTCCGGTTTTATCTTTCAGAGAACCAATACTTTCCTTGAAAGATTTAATAATTGTAGGAATGGTTTTTAGCAAAGTGATAAAACCTCCTGCCGCAACAGCACCTGCACCAACCTGGCGGATGTAAGCACGATAAACCGCAGAAGCCGTGTCACCAAACTGATGCGTAACAGGATTCCAATCACCTGGCCCACCGGTGGTATTAAGATCATTTAAATAACCAAGCTTCATTAATTGTGATGCAATAACAGTTTGGTCGTGCATTAAACTTGCCAGTAAAGGATTTAATACCAGCCAGCTTAAAACACCACCTGCCACAAGTGTTCCTGAAATCCGCGGACCAATAATATAACCGACGCCTAAATATTCAGGTGTTATTTCGCCGCTAATTTTTGCTGCAGGATAATATTTATTGGCAAGTTTTGTTGTGTATTCAGGCACTTCTGCAATAACATGAAATATTTTTTGAAGAAAAGCGTACACCAAGGCCACACCTACTCCCCAAAAAGCAGTCTTGGCAATATCACCGCCTTTTTCCCCGGCTTTCAAAACAGAAGCGCAGGCTGTTCCCTCGGGGTAAGGTAGTGTTTCATGTTCTTTCACAATAAGCGACCTTCTTAGTGGAATCATCATTAATGTTCCAAGCAAACCGCCAAAAATAGCGAGCACCAAAATCGTCATATAATTGAAGAAATGAGCGCCAACGCTTTCTCCTCCAACCATAGATAAGAATAAAAATCCCGGCAATGTAAAAGCTACACCGGATGCAATGCTTTCACTTGCAGAGCCTGTGGTTTGAATGATATTGTTTTCGAGAATAGTTGTTCGTAATAATTTCCTTCCGATGGTTATGCCGATAACTGCAATGGGAATGGAAGCACTAACAGTAAGTCCGGCTTTTAAAGCAAGGTACACATTTGCAGCGCCGAATAAACAGCCCATAATGCAACCCATGATGATTGCCTTTGGCGTAAATTCCTTCATCACTGTTTCTGCCGGAACAAAGGGCTTGAATGTTTTCTTTTCTGCCATGAATGTTGGTTGATAGCTAAAAATAAGAAGGGTTTGTGTTATTTAAGAAGAAAATATTGAAAGGATGAAACCGGTGATTTTAAATATTAATAAACGGGTAATTAGTTTTGGTATTCATTTGAAAAAAGCGGTGTTCTTATTATCCTGATTTAGCAGCCAACAATTCTGGTCAACAATGTGAAGCATGCTTTAACTTGCTAAAAATTTTGATGTGACAATTCCTGAATTATATAACATTTATCTTCAGAATCCTTCTGTTCAAACTGATACGCGCAAACTGAAAACAGGAGATCTTTTTTTTGCACTGAAAGGACCAAATTTTAATGCGAATAATTTTGCATTGCAAGCGTTACAAGCTGGCGCTGCTTATGCAATTATTGATGAAGAAGTGAATAACAAAAATGAAAAACTAATCCTTGTTGATGATGTTCTTACAACTTTGCAACAGCTTGCAAAATTTCATCGGGAACAATTTAATATCCCTTTTATAGCCATAACCGGCAGCAATGGAAAAACAACAACAAAAGAATTAATTCATGCCGTTCTTTCTTCTCATTATATCACTTATACAACCCAAGGAAATTTAAACAATCATATCGGCGTTCCTTTAACCTTATTAAGCATAAAAAAAGATGCGCAAATCGCGGTGATAGAAATGGGGGCCAATCATCAAAAAGAAATAGAAAGTTATTGCATTTATACCCAGCCAACACATGGCATAATCACCAATGCAGGCAAAGCTCATTTGGAAGGTTTTGGAGGTGTAGAAGGTGTTAGAAAAGGTAAAGGAGAATTGTACGATTTTATCCGGTCTCACAACGGAACTGCATTCGCCTTTGATGATTATGATTACCTGCACGAAATGAGCAAAGGCATTAAAAATATTGTTTGGTATGGCACAACAAACGGAACTATTACAGGTAATGTAAAAATTAGCGAACCTTTTCTCCAAGTGTCATTTAGCAAAGGTGTTTCATTCAATTTACTGCAAACACAATTAGTTGGAAGTTACAATTTGCCAAATGTTTTATGTGCTGTTGCTGTTGGAAATTATTTCAATGTTCCTTCAGAAAAAATAAAATCAGCTATTGAAAATTACGCGCCATCAAACAGTCGTTCACAACTAATAAAAAGAGGAACAAAGACGATCATCCTCGATGCTTATAATGCCAATCCTACAAGCATGAAAGCGGCGATAGAAAATTTTGTAAATATTCCCGCAGAAAACAAAATATTGATGCTTGGGGGCATGATGGAATTAGGCGAAGATAGTGTTGCTGAACATCAAAATATTATTCAATTAATAGATCAACATAACTGGAAAGATGTGGTTTTGGTAGGCGGTGATTTTGGAAAGATTCATCATTCTTATCATTTCTTTAATAATTCAACAGAAGCAGCAAAATGGTTACAGCATCAACCTATTGAAAACGCGTATTTATTGATAAAAGGTTCTCGCAGCATGCAAATGGAAAAGGTTCTCGAAGTGTAAAATTGTCACAGTTTTTAAAAGGGTTTAATTATTGATATATTTAAAGAAAAGTGTGTATGGAAGCAAAAGAATCTTTAAAAGAAATACTTGAAGGCGAAAGGCCGGTTTTAGTTGATTTTTCTGCTGAATGGTGTGGGCCATGTAAGATGATGAAACCCATTTTGGATGATCTGCATAAACAAATGGGGGATAGCGTTCGTATTCTCAAAATAGATGTTGATCGAAATCCTAAATTATCTGCAGCTTACCAGATAAGCGGCGTTCCAACTTTAATACTTTTTCAAAAAGGGAAAGTACTGTGGAGGCAATCAGGCGTTATGCAAGCAAAACAGTTAGCAAATGTGATTCATACTTATGCAAAAGATACTGTGCAGTAGGTTAGTATAACGAGAACTTGCGATGAAAAAGTTATTGAATAATTTTGCTTAATTGAATTACTATGAGCAACAAGGATAAAAAACCCGGATATCTTTTGTCTGTTATCAGAAACAAATGTCCGCGTTGTCGTGAGGGAGATTTATTTATTTCAAAAAATGCCTATGCATTAAAGCACAGCAACTATATAAAAATGCATAGCCACTGCCCGGTTTGCGGACAAGCAACCGATCTTGAAGTTGGTTTTTATTATGGAACCAGCTATGTGAGTTATGCTTTGACCGTTGCTTTTTCCGTTGCAACTTTTATTGCATGGTGGATATTTATTGGCATTTCATTCAGGGACGATCGTATTATGTGGTGGTTGGTTATTAATTCTGTTTTAATGCTTGTTTTACAACCTGTTTTTATGAGGCTTTCGAGAACCTTATGGTTAAGCTGGTTCGTGAAATATGATCCTGATTGGAAGGAACGTCCGGCTCAACGTCCTGAAAGAATTGTGAAAGAACAAATGGGAAACTGGTAATAGTCTTTTTGTTTTTCCTCGCATGTTGTGCAAACGGACAATTGTATATTAGCTTAAGAAAAAAGGTAAATTTATAGTTGATATATCGTTCGTTATCATAACAAAAAAACAACATGAATACTATCCTCGTTCCAACCGATTATTCTGATACATCAAAAAACGCTGCCCGTTATGCCATTGGGCTTTCCCGCCAATTAAGTGCGACAAATCTTATTTTATACAATGCTTACCAACAGCCCATCACTACTGATCCTGCTATGAATGCAGTAGAATTTTATAACATTGAAGACTTTAGAAAGATAAGTGAAGAAGGAATGAAAAATTTTGCGGCTGATCTTCACCTTGAAAACGAAAACGGTATTGCATTTCAAACCATAACCGAGTTTAATGTATTAAGTAATGGCATCGAAGAATTGTGCAGAAACAATCCTTCCATTGAGCTTATTATAATGGGCATAACCGGGGGCGGTAAACTGGAAGAAGTATTGATTGGCAGCAATACTATTCATGTAGCAAAACATACAAAAGTTCCATTGATAATTGTTCCGGCAGATGCTGTTTACAAACCGGTAAAACAAATTGTTCTTGCAACTGATTTTAAACATGTGGTTGAATCAACACCCGTTGAGCCGATAAAGCAAATCCTCGATGCCACACAAGCAAAACTGCATGTATTGCATATTGATCATAATAAAAAAGAATACACGGAGAACACACCTTTTGAAAGCCTGATGCTTGATACACTACTGGAAGGTTATAACCCGGAATATCATTTTATTGACAATGCTGATTTTACAGAGGGGATGAATGAATTTGTGCAGCAGAAAGATATTGATCTTATCGTAACCATTCCTAAAAAGCACGGATTGTTTGAAGGATTATTTAAACGCAGTCATACAAAAATGCTGGCTTATCATACACATGTTCCTTTGATGGTTATTCATGAATAGGTGCAGTAATTATCTATTTGTTATATAAAACAGTTTACAAAGCGAAGGTTGTTATCTTCGCTTTTTTTATTAATGCTTTTGTATGAATCTTAGAATTGGCCAGGGAATAGATTTTCACCAGTTGGCAGAAGGAAGAGACTTGTGGATCGGCGGTGTGTTGATACCACATTCCAAAGGAAGTTTAGGATATAGTGATGCGGATGTGTTACTACATGCAATATGTGATGCTTTATTAGGTGCTTTGTGTTTGGGAGATATTGGTACGCACTTTCCTGATACTGCCGCAGAGTTCAAAGATATTGATAGTAAAATTCTACTGCAGCGAACTATGGAACTGGTAAAGCAAAAAGGTTATTCTGTAATAAATATTGATTCAACACTCTGCCTGCAGGCACCCAAGATAAAACCTTATGTTTCTCAAATGCGGCAAGTAATTGCAGGCATTACAGGCTTAACAGTAAATGATGTTTCCATCAAAGCAACCACAACAGAAAAGATGGGCTTTGTAGGAAGAGAAGAAGGACTTGTAGCTTATGCATCCGCCTTGCTGCAAAAAGCATGAATTTGTAATAAATACATAGCAAAAAAGTGATGCGCTAATTCATCACTTTTTTAATTAATAACTTCTTCTGCGATATTATATCATCATATATCTGAATACTCAGCCGGGTGCATTAAAATAATATCTGCATGAGAAACATTGTGCTGGTATTCAGGCATCGCTGATAATTTTTTCCAGTAAGCATCGTCAGAAAAAGCTTTCCAATGTGCATCATGTTCAGCCATGTTCTCAAAGGTTGTTAAATACATTAAATTGGGCATGTGACTGCCGGATATTACAGAAGCATAAAAAACCGCATTAAATCCAAGACGTTTAAACAACCCGATCTCATCACCTTTATTGAACATCGTTACTTTGTTCTCATATAATTTTTCTGTAGGGCCTTCATAACTTCTCAGTTCATAAATTCTTTCACTTTTTGGCGATTTCAGATCCGGCAAATTAAATTTCTGCGCATTGGGAAAAGCTTCCAGCAAAATTGATTCAATTCTTTGATAAGGCGCATTATTGTAAGAAGCATTGATGTATTCACTTCCTGCTTCGTTATAAGCTGCATCTTTATTGAGCACATTAGTAAGATTGAAAAATTGTTCTGCTGAGCGAAAGGGAATAAGAACATACACTTTTTTAACTGCAGCCGTATCGTTTGCTATTGGTTTAAACACACCTACCTTGGAAATGCCTGCACGATGCAAAGCAGGAAGATAAGCATTCTGCAAATAGTTATCAAGCATTTGCATCTGTGAATCTGACTTCAGTTCATATACTTTTATCTGGTAAAAATCTCCTTTTGGCGCTGCATAACTGTTTGTGCAAAAGGCTACAAAAAAACAAAAAACAAGAACGAAAAAATATTTTTGCATCATCTTTTAGTGTTTACATTAAGCGTAAAAATAACAATTAATAACAGTTGCAGAATGTAAATCAACAAAATTGTTTTTCAAAACTGAAGCAAATCGTTATACGGATGAACGAACACGACGCAAGAGAAGTCGTATGAATTGCGTTTTGCTTGTTATAGAATAAAACTTGAAGTGATAAAAATCATTTCAACTCAAAACACACTGATAAAACCTAAATGAATTTTTGATTGACGAAGATCAAACTTTGTATCATCTCTTTTTCCAACCGCATAAGTTATGTTGAAAATGCCTGTATTTGTTTCAAATGCAAGACCTGCACCAACGCCGGCGTAAGTATGCGAAAAGGATAAACTGTTGCTTTGATATTTTGCCCAGCCAATATCTGTAAACCCAAAGAAATAAGAATTCCGTGCAAGCAAATACCGATATTCAATGGTGGCTACCGCAAAGCGATTGGTATAAATGCTTTCTTCATCAAATCCACGCAACAAACGATAACCACCCATTTGAAAAAGTTCGTTATTAAAATAAGATGGACTTTGATATAAGCCTAATTGTAACGCCGTTTTAAAAGTTGCCTGTTTGCCTACGGGAAAATAATGCGAAGCATTTGCCTGGATGCGCAATTGATAGGATTTTAATTTGAGTGAATCGTACAATTTATTGTAATCAAAAGAAGCATCTTTTAACTGAAGAATGGCGTTGTTTTTACGAATGATCTTGTTTCCGGCAGTGCCTGTTATAACAAACTCATTTCCACTCCTCGGGTTGAAACGATAATTGGTATTGAAATAATCATATTCAAGACCAATACTTACTGAACTTACATCAATAACATCCGGTAATTTTTTGGTAAACATAACCTGCAATGTGTCTATATTTAAAACATTTGTTCTTGATGTTTGCAATAATAATTTACCCGTCTCTTTTGAAGATAAAGCGTACTGCAAGCCAAATAAACCATTGATGTTTAGAAAAGAGGTATCTCTTTTATACAATTCAAAATTGAAATTCAATCCAACAGAAGTATTAAATAAATAAGGTTTTTGAAACAATAAATTTAGCCGAGGCGATTTTGATTGAAGTTGCTGCCAGTCAAGCCCTATTGTTTCGCCTGTACCAAACGCATTTTTTAAATTTAAATTCGCTTGTCCTGTCAATAATAACTTGCCTCCCAATTGTTGATTTGCCGGAAGAAAACCAATAAGTACATTTATTTGATTACTTTGTTTCGGCTGCAGATAAATATTTAAAATAGCACCGGTGTTTAACATGGTAACATCCCACGGTTGTGATTGTTCTGCAAAAGGTAATTCTGCGATGCGCTGATTTATTTTATCAAGTTTTTGCAGATTATATAATTCGTGGGACTGTATATCAAGATACTGATGTAAAAAATGCTGACTCAATTTCACATTTCCATTTAAATGAATACTGTCAATACGATACAATGCACCTTTCTCTACATCCAGTTTTGCACTTACGGAAGCATTTTCAATATAAAAATTATCTAACCTTACAGTTGCAAAAGGATAACCATTATTTGCATAATAATTCAATAATTGATCATAAATATGGGATACTTTGGCGGGATCAAAAAAACGGTTGTTAAAAGACTGACTATAATAACCCAGCTGATTTAATACAGGCCATAGTTCTTCATCAATAATCAATTCCTTCCATCTATATTTTTCACCGGCGTATAACTTAATGCTGATGGAAGAAGAATCTTCTTTTACTGAATCAACCGAAGCTGCAATATAACCTTTTGACGCAAGCAATGATGGAAGCTGCTGAACATATTGTATTGCTAACAATCTTGAGCTAAAAACAGTATCAATATTCAGATTGCTAATAAAACCGGCAGGCATATCAACAGGATCAATGTATAAGGATATTTTTTTCTGTGCATCTGCTTTGCTGCAAAAAAAACTTAACAACATTATACAAAGCAGCCAACCCTTGTATTGATTTAATTTTGCCATTTATCACAACAAGTTTAGTAAAAGTTCAGCACGATGGCAGGTATTTATATTCATATTCCTTTTTGCAAAAAAGCTTGCCATTACTGTAATTTTCATTTTTCTACTTCAACGAGATATATCAACGAAATGGTACAGGCAATTTGTACCGAAACG
>JAEZRL010000125.1 GCA_023440945.1 Bacteroidota bacterium | reverse complement strand
GGCGAACCCGGAAATGATGGTTCATTGTTAAGGATAAGAGGTGTAAATACTCTTGGAGATAATGCCCCTCTTGTTATTGTTGATGGTATTCAAAATCGTGGGTTGGATAGAATTGATCCTGCAAACATCGAATCCATTACCGTATTAAAAGATGCTTCGGCTGCCATTTATGGTTCTGAAGCTGCAAATGGTGTTATTTTGGTTACAACCAAACGTGGAAAAGCAGGAAAACCACAAATTCAAATTGATTTAAGACAAGGATGGAATCAACCAACCGTTCTTCCAAAAATGGCTGATGCGGCAAGTTATGCCGAGATGATCAATGATATAAAAATGTATCAGAACCAGCCGGCGAAATATACCGAAGAAGATATTCAAAAATACAGAGATGGCTCAGATCCGTGGGGGCATCCAAATACTGATTGGTTTAAAACTGTAATTAAACCATGGTCTCCGCAGAGCTATGCAAATATTGCTCTAAGTGGCGGCTCCGATCGTGTTAAATATTATGTTTCGGGTGGAACCACTTATCAGGATGGTATCTTTTATAACAGTGCCAACTATTATAACCAGTACAATTTCAGAAGTAATCTTGATGCAGCCATTTCTAATGATATTCACCTGAATGTGGATGTTTCAGGCGGCCAGTATAATGCACACTTTCCTGGCACTGGTATAGGCGGGGATGCTTTAAATACCTGGTGGGCACTTAACAGGCAGTATCCTTATTTGCCTGCCTACTGGCCTAATGGTTTGCCCGGCCCTGATGTTGAATATGGTCAAAACCCTGTTCTCACTACAACTGACGCTACCGGTTATCTGCAGGATAAAACTCTTTCTTTACAAACCAATGTAAAACTTGATATAACTATACCATGGATCGAAGGTTTATCAATTACAGGTTTGGCAAGTTACGACCGGTCAATCCTCAATCACAAACAATTTGAAAAACCCTGGTATGTTTATACGTGGGATGGTGTAAGTCGGGATGAAAATGATGTGCCTGTTCTTGTAAAGGGAGAAAGAGGTGTTAGTGATGCAAGGTTGTGGCAAGGCTTTACCGATGGCAGCAGTTCAACCCTAAGAGCGTTGATCAATTATCAAACAAGTATAAAAGATAAACACAATATTAAAGTGTTATTAGGTACAGAAAGAATTTCCGGCCAGTCAATGAACTTCAACGCTTTTCGTCGGTATTTCACTTCTACCGCTATCGATCAAATGTTTGCAGGTGGTAATTTGTTAAAAGATAACGGAGGAGGAGCAGATCCTTATTTAAATAATGCCCGTTTAAGTTATTTCGGACGTTTGAACTATGATTTTGAAGGCAAATATCTCGCTGAATTTGTTTTTAGAGAAGATGGTTCTTACGTTTTCCCTCCCGGATCTCAATATGGCTTTTTCCCCGGAATTTCTCTGGGATGGAGAATTTCAGAAGAAAACTTTTGGAAGCAAAATATCGCCTTTATTGATGAATTGAAAATAAGAGGTTCATGGGGACAAACAGGTAACGATAGAATTGCTCCTTACCAATTTGCAGCCAATTTTGCATACAACGGTACTTATACTTTCAACCAAAATGTGGTATTTAATACAAGTGGCCAGGTTCGTACACCAAATCCAAATATCACCTGGGAGGTGGCAAACCAGTCTAACATTGGTTTTGATGCCCGTTTGTTATCTGGTAAATTAAGTGTATCTGCAGACTATTTTTATAATGTTCGTTCTAACATCCTTTGGTGGAAAAATGCCTCTGTTCCGGGATCTGCAGGTTTAAGTCTGCCTCAGCAAAACTTCGCTAAAGTTTCCAATAAAGGCTTTGAATACCAGGTAGGATACAGTGACAGGATAGGCGATTTAAATTATTCCGTTTCGGTAAATGGCTCATACGCACAGAATAAGATTATGGATTGGGATGAAACCCCGGGCATACCCGAATATCAAAAAACTACCGGTCACCCGATGAATGCACACCTTTATTACCAGGCAATAGGAATATTCAGAGATCAGGCTGCAGTAGATAAATACCCGCATTGGGATGGGGCACAGCCGGGTGATATAATCTTCAAAGATGTGAACGAAGATGGCAAGATCGACGGCCTTGATCGTATCAGAGATGATAAAACTGATATACCCACTTTCACAGGCGGTTTGAGTATCAGTTTAGAGTACAAAAATTTTGATGCATCAATATTAATACAAGGTGCAACAGGTGCTGAAAGAGCTTATACCGAATTTTCAGGTGAAGCGGGTAACTTCAGAATGGATAATGTAATTGGTCGCTGGACACCTGATAACATAGATGCGCAAAAACCAAGAGCATGGAATCGTACATCTCAATACTGGATGGCCGATGGATGGCCCAATAATACTTATTGGGTAAGAAACAGCGATTACATAAGGCTCAAAAACCTCGAGATCGGTTACACTTTACCACAAAATCTTATTAAAAGAATCGGCCTGACCAACTTTAGGGTTTATGCCAACGGTTTAAATCTTGCAACCATTACCGGCTTAAAGGATTTCGATCCCGAATCTCCTAATACTGCACCGGGTTCTATCTGGGTTAACAGCCAGGTTTATCCATTAAACAAAACACTTTCTGTCGGTTTAACCGTAACCTTTTAAAATTTTAGAAATGAAGAAGATAAATGCATATACAATATTTTTATTGGTGCTCCTGTTGTCTGCCTGCAGTAAAGATTTTTTAAATAAAAAATCTTTGACAGAGTTCTCAAGTGAAGATGAATGGGGGGATCCGGCTTTAACTGCTACTTACATTAATGGTATTTATAACGAACTTCCCGCAGGCCTTGCGATGAATGCGGGGAATGTAGATGAATCAAGAAGCAGGGACGCCGATGGCTTGAACTTTAATAACATGGTAATAACCCAGGATGATGGCGAATATGGGGGCTGGAGTGGAAGATATGGTGCTATCAGGCATTGTAACGTTGCTTTGGAAAATATTTCTAAGGCAACATTTGATGAGACAAAAATAGATGGAGTTACCTTAAAAGACAGAATGTTGGGTGAAGTTCATTTCCTCAGAGCTTATCTCTATTTCAGATTAACCAATTATTATGGTGGCGTTCCTATCATCACAAATGTTTATGGATTGGATGATGATTTTAAAATAGCACAAAGCTCTTATGCAGATTGTATAGATTTTATTGTAAGTGACCTCGATTCTGCTGCGGCTTTGCTACCGCTCATTCAAAGTGGCGATAACGATGGCCGGGCAACAAAAGGTGCTGCTCTTGCTTTAAAATCAAGAGTTTTACTTTATGCAGCAAGTGATCTCCATAATCCTGCTAAAAATGGAAGTGTAACAAATGGATTTTCTAATCCGGAGTTATTAGGTTATACAGATGGCGATGCAAGAGCCCGCTGGCAGGCTGCAAAAGATGCCGCTAAAGCTGTTATAGATTTAGGATTATATGAATTATATAAACCATCGCCTGCCTCTGCCGAAGAAGCTACGCAGAATTATAGTGATCTTTTTATATCTACCAAAAGTGTGGAAGACATTTTTGTGAAATATAGTTCGGCTTCCACAGGAGGTGGATATAATGGATGGAATATCGCTCCCAACGGCTGGTATGGCAATGGTGGCGTTGGCGCCATTAATGAATTAGTAGATGCCTATGAAATGGCAGATGGGAGCAAGTTTGACAGAAGCAATCCTGCACAGGCAGCACAACCATACAGTAACCGTGATCCGCGTTTGGCTGCTACTGTTCTTTTTGAAGGAAACAAATACAGACAACGCCCCGCCGATCTCACTATCTACGATCCTGTAGGCGTTGGTCAATTTGGTTCTTGGGAAAAATGGGATAATGCGACCAATCAAAAGTATGTAGTATATGGACTTGATACACGTAACAGCATTGCCAACTCATGGAATGGTAATGAATGCGGTGCTACAATGCTTAAGTTTTTAAATAAGTCAGTAGATATTCAAAAATCTTTTCAGGATTTAACGCTTCGATGGATAAGATATGGAGAAGTGCTACTGAATTATGCTGAAGCATGTATCGCACTTGGCGAAGATGCAGAAGCGAGAACGTATATCAATATGATAAGAAAAAGATCTTTTATGCCTGATGTTACAGAATCAGGAGGTGCATTAATGGTACGTTACCGCAATGAAAGACGTATTGAAATGGCATATGAAGATCAAAGATTCTTTGATGTACGCAGATGGATGATCGGCTCTGAAGCCTATCATGATGTGCACGGTGTGCAAATTGTATATAAGTTAAATCCCGATCATACAACCGCTACTATTCCAACTGTTACACCAATTGTTATACGTCCCGGCAAATGGGATAACAAAGCTTATTTCTTCCCTATAACCAGGAGTGAAATGAACAAGAATGATAAATTGGTGCAACTTCCGGGATATTAAGTTATGTTGCTAAAAAAATATTGATGAACAAGTATTTGTTGTTTTTTTTCAGTTTGTTAGTTTTCCGTGAAGGGATGGCTCAAATAAGCTTTCGGAAGCAGTTAATTGCTTCTGAAAGCTTTGAGTCTGTTAATGCATTCGATGTAAATAATGATGGGAAAACAGATATAGTATCCGGTGCATTCTGGTATGAAGGTCCGGATTTTATAACAAGACATTTTATCGGTAATATCGAAAGAACTGGTCCTACAGGAGAATATTGGGCTGATTTCGCCACTATACCATTAGATGTAAATGCTGATGGAAGAATGGATTTTGTAAGCGGAGATTGGTTTAGTAAATCTATTTGGTGGTGGGAAAATCCGGGAAATAATGAAGAGTGGAAAAAACACATTATTGATACTACCGGTAATGTTGAGTGTATAAGGGCATGGGATGTAGATGGTGATGGAACAGTAGAGATCGTTCCGAACAATCCCGGAAATCCTTTGAAGTTTTATAAACTGCAAAAAGACAAACAGGGCAAATCAACAGGAAAATTTTTGAAAGTAGAGGTAGCGCAAACCCAGGATCACGGAGTAGGATTTGGTGATATAAATGGCGATGGTCATGGTGATTTTGTATTAAGTGATGGCTGGGTAGAAGCTCCTGCCGATGCGGTAAATGGAAAATGGATATTACATAAAGAGTTTAACCTGGGAACGGTTAGTGTACCGGTATTGGTTGAAGATGTAAATGGAGACGGAAAAATGGATCTTATAGTTGGACAGGGTCATAGCTATGGTTTGGATTGGTATGAGCAAAAAACAGATCAATCAGGAAAGAGGGTTTGGGTAAAACATCCTATTGATCCTTTCCATTAACAATATCACACAATGGAATGGGCCGATATTGATAATGATGGAAAAATGGAATTAATTACAGGAAAACGTTATCGTGCTCATAATGGCGCCGATCCGGGAAGCAATGATTTGCCCGGACTTTACTATTTCAAATGGAATGATGAATCATTCACAAAAAATATTATTAGTTATGGGCGGTTAGGTGAAGGCAAGGGAACAGGGCTCTTCTTTGCCATTAAAGATCTGCACAGTACGGGACGGAAGGATATTATTGTGGCAGGTAAGGATGGGTTGTATGTTTTTTATAACGAAGGCTTGTAATTTGGATTAAAAGAAATGATTAACGATTGCAATTAAATCAGGCGCATAAGCTCTCGATTGCATTGTGGAAATTTTTTGCAAGTTATCGGGAAATTTGAACGCCAGTTCTGAAAAAGAAATATAATATTTAGCTTTAAATTGTATAACCTTTAAAATTAGCATCTGTACATGAATTTTTTTAAGAAGAGATTAGAAAGAACATTGATAGGATTTTTAGTTCTGATCATTTCAGGAACTGCCTGTAGTCCGTCGGGTTCAGAATCAGAAAATAAAAATCTCGATCCCAAAGTCGCAAACCTTAAACTGCCTGAAGGTTTTCATGCCGATCATTTATACTCTCCCGGGGAAAATGAACAAGGTTCGTGGGTGGCCATGACTTTCGATGATAAAGGCAGGATGATCGCTTCTGATCAATATGGAAATCTGTATCGTGTTACTATTCCCCCGATTGGCTCAAATACAACAAAGAAAGTAAATGTTGAAAAACTTCAGATAAAAGTTGAAGGCGATACAACCATGCATAAAATGGGTTTTGCGCAGGGTTTGTTATACGCTTTCAATAGTTTATATGTAATGGTTAATGATGAAGGTGATACTACTATTTCAAAACCGAGTGGTCTTTACCGTTTACAGGACACAAATGGAGACGACCAGTTTGATAAAGTTAGTTTATTAAAAAGGTTACAGGGCAACGGTGAGCATGGCCCGCACAGCGTGGTTTTATCACCTGATAAAAAATCCATTTATGTTGTTGCAGGAAACTTTACAAAAATCCCTGAAATGGATGTTTATAAATCTCCTCCTGCAAAAAGAGAAATTGATAACCTGTTGCCTTTGATAAGAGATCCAAATGGTCACGATAATACCGTAAATACGCATGGCGGATGGATCGCTCATGTTGATTCAACCGGCTCTCATTGGGAGTTGATAAGTTCCGGCTTTAGAAACCCCTTCGACCTTACATTCAATGAGGCAGGCGAAATGTTTGCCTATGATTCTGATATGGAATGGGATTTTGGACTTCCCTGGTATCGTCCTACCCGTATTTGTCACGTTACAAGTGGAAGCGAGTTTGGCTGGCGCCCCGGAACTGATAAATGGTCACCTTCTTTTCCTGATAACTTACCACCTGTACTGAATGTAGGCCAGGGTTCTCCTACCAGCTTCTTTAGCGGACAAAATGCACATTTTCCGGATAAGTACCGCAAATCTTTATTCGCTTTTGACTGGAGTTTTGGAATTATCTATGCTGTTCAACTTGAGCCAAATGGCGCTTCCTATAACGCAAAAGGAGAGGAGTTTGTTTCTGGTTCTCCTTTGCCTTTAACCGATGGTATGATCGGTCCTGATGGCGCATTATATTTTCTTACAGGTGGCCGCAGGCTTGAATCAGATCTGTACCGCGTTTATTATGGAGATAATAAAGGCAATACCGACAAACTCGCCGAAGTAAAGCCAAGTGAGGAGTTGAATATTCGCAGGAAACTGGAAGAATATCATGGTCAGCCAAAAGCCGGAGCAATAGATTTCGCCTGGCCTTATTTAAAACACGATGACAGGTTTGTTCGTTTTGCTGCAAGAATTGCAGTGGAGAATCAACCGGTAAGCGAATGGCAGGATAAAGCGTTGAACGAAAAAGATCCTGTTATTTTAACGCAGGCTATAATTGCTTTGGCTCGTCAGGGCAGCCCGAATGTAAGAGACAAGGCGTTGCAATCATTAATGACAGTTGATTATGCAAAACTTTCCGAGCCACAACAAATAGATTTTGTAAGAGCTTTTGAACTGGTTATGGCTCGTATGGGAGTACCAGGAGCAGATGTAAAAGCACAAATAGCTACATATCTTAATCCTCAATATCCTGCCAAGACCAATGAATTGAACCGCGAATTGAGCAAGGTGTTGGTTTATGTAGATGCGCCGCAATCTGTTGAAAAAACAATGGATCTGCTCGCAACTGCAAAAGACGATAAGTCAAATCAAAGCACACTTACACAATCTTCCGATCTTATTCTTCGCAACCCGCAATATGGTATGGATATAGCCAATACCCTTGCAAAATTGCCTCCGGCACAACAAACATTCTATGCAACGGTATTAAGCCAGGCTAAAACTGGGTGGACGCCAGAACTAAGAGAGAAATATTTTGAATGGTTTTACAATGCCTTCAAATACAAAGGGGGACACAGCTTTGTTGGGTTTATTAATTTAGCCCGTAAAAATGCACTTGATAATGTGCCTAAAAATCAGTTTGCTCATTACAATACGATCTCTGGTGATTCTTTGGTTGCTAAGGGCGGTATTTATGTAGTAAATACGGTTCAACAACCAAAAGGACCAGGACGAAACTGGACAGTGGATGAAGCAGTGCAGGTTGCAGACAGCGGTATCACCAACCGGAACTTTGAGCAGGGAAAAGCCATGTTTACCGCTTCTCTTTGCAGCTCCTGTCATACCATGAAAGGCGAAGGCGGCGTTGCTGGCCCTGATCTTACCCAATTGGGTACCCGCTTTTCTTACAGAGACATGTTGGAAGCAATCATCGAACCAAGCAAAACAATTTCGGATCAATATGGTGCTACAGTTTTTTACCTCAAAGAAGGAGGCTCCGTTTTAGGCAGATTGATCAGCCAGGATGATGAGAAATATGTTATTTCTCAAAACCCCTTTGATCCGCAAACCACAAGAGAAGTGCTTAAAAAAGATGTAGCCCGTACAAGAGTTTCAGATGTGTCGCCGATGCTTCCTGGCCTTATCAATCGCTTAAATCCGGAAGAATTAAAAGATTTGCTGGCTTATCTTAAATCTGGCGGCAACGCACAGGATACCATCTTTTCAAGCAAAAAACAAGTTGCAGAACAAAAAAGCCGTTAAAAATTATTAATTGTTTTTATGAACCCGGCAGTTGTATTTCAATCATTGTTCCTTGCGTCGCACTCTTGTACTGAGTGAACTTTGTGGAGCAGAAAAGGATTGTAAAAACTGCCGGAGTTATCACCTTTTATCATCAAAATTATAAAGGAGAAAATCGAATTTGAAACCAGGCTGGACTGATAAAATATCAAATCCTGCACAATTAGGCGGAATCGAAACTTCAGTGTTGGATAACGGCCCTGGCCGCGGAACCCGTATTGCATGGGTAAATACCGGAACAGGACTTCGATATAAAGTCGTTCTCGACAGGGCAATGGATATTGCAGATGCTTTTTATAATCAGTACAGCCTGGCCTGGTTGAACAATCCGGGTGTTACACCACCGCAGCCTTTTTCTAATAGGGGAGTTGACTGGTTAAGAACATTTGGTGGTGGTTTGCTTACCACCTGCGGACTTGATCATGTTGGTGGTCCTGAAGCAGATGGTTTTGGTGAGCGTGGTTTACATGGACAGATCAGCAATATCCCGGCAGAAGTAGAATCAATTATACAGCCAGATCCGGTAGCCGGTAAAATGGAAATGCGAATTACAGGTGTTATTAAGCAAACAAAAATTTTTGGTCCCAGCCTTGAATTAAGACGAACCATTTCAGGAACACTTGGAAAAGCTGTTATTAATATTCATGACGAAGTGAGAAACCGTGGAAACAAACCTGCGCCACACATGCTGTTATACCATTGCAATTTTGGCTGGCCACTTGTAAACGAAGGAACAGACATTATCTGGGAGGGCAATTGCGATTTACATCCTGCAAGCGATAAGGATAAAATATTCAGAAAAGGCAATAATTTCCGTAAATGTCCTGCACCATTGGATGCGCATGATGGAATCGGTGAAGAAGTGGCATTTATTGACGTTAAAGCGGATGAATCAGGCCAATGTATAAGCGGCTTGTACAATGAAGTCTTACATATAGCAGTGGCTTTACGGTTTTCTAAAAAACAATTGCCGTGGCTAACCAACTGGCAGCACTGGGGAAAAGGAGAGTATGTAACCGGCTTGGAACCGGGAACACATCCGCCGATAGGACAAGCAAAGGCAAGAGAACAAAATAATTTGATCTATCTTGAACCGGGCGAAAGCAGAAATTATGATCTCGAGATCGAAGTATTACACGAGAAGGAGAAAATTCAACACTTTTTACAACATCTAACGAAACGAACATAATTGCAAAGTTCATAAAGAACTTTGCAATTATGAAGTTGCACCTGACCTTAGAAACATTAAACTATTTCAGGTGAAAGCAGATTAAAAAATTACTTTTAATTAAAGCCAATGGAAAAATTAAGTTTAGCTGCAAAAGCATTTGACCAGGGAAAAGGAATACTACGTTTAGCGCCAAATTGGGTACCGAGATCGTTTTGTGTGCCCGGAAGAAGAATTAAACTTCATCCGGATGATTATTATCTCTTGGGTGGCCAGCGGGGCGGTATTGATGAACGTTGGTTCTCATCAACCACGCCTGCAAAGAACGGTCCCTTAACTGGAGAGAACGAAGGATTAAGCGCTGTGGTTTTTACAGATGGAACAAAAGAAGAACAAATTCTGTTAAGAGATGCGGTTGATGAATTGAAAGGGAGTTGATCGGCGAAAGATTATGGAATGAACATCAATCCTGGCCGATGTATTCCAAGTTTTTTGATAACATGGGGCCCTTACCACATCATGTA
>JAEZRL010000078.1 GCA_023440945.1 Bacteroidota bacterium | reverse complement strand
TAAAGGCTGGGCTAGTTGTCCTCTTTTATTTTCCAGTTTATTTTGAGATATCTGCTGGCAATACACAAGATTTGTAGCTACCTGTTGTCTTTGCTGGGCGCTGTAATCAAGTACCGCTTTTGATTTTCCTGCGGCAGAGTCAGCTTTGAAAGTGCTGTCCAAGCGATGGTATTCATTCAGATAAATATTGTATTCGGCGTTTAGTGAGTCGCTCTGATATATCTGTAACAAACTATCAACCGACCTGTAACCCGGCATTGCCATTACCATTTGATCAATATCGAAATAACCGATCTTAATTGGTTTTGTTTGAGCATTAACAGTGTTAGTTGAAAACAGGAATCCTGCAAGGATCAATAAAGAAAAGAAAACTTTTTTCATTTTAAATGTTGATTTTTTAACCTCAAGGCAGCTTGCAATTTTTGTGAGGCTGCTTTCATATATTTTGTTTACCCTTTAATACCTAAAGCCTGTAAAATCTGGTCGCTTTTATCCAGCTTAGGGTCGGCAAATATAACGGTAATTCCTTCGCTCTTATCGAGAACGAAATCATAATTATTTGCTACAGCCATTTTTTGAACAGCATTATAAACCTTGTCCTGTATAGGTTTAACAAGCTTTTGTCTTTCAGTGAACAAGTCGCCTTCGTATCCAAAACGTTTCTTCTGCAGATCTCTTAATTCCTTTTCTTTATTAAACAACTCATCTTCTCTTTTCTTTTTCAACTCATCACTCAGCATGTACTGTTCAGCATCGTAGTTTTTATACATCTGGTTAAGATCAGCCTGCTTATCGTCAATTTCTTTTTGCCACTGCTCGCTTATCTGCTGTAATTTTTTATCTGCATCCTGGTATTCGGGCAATTTATTTAAAATATATCTTGTATCAATAACGGCATAACGTTGTGCATAAGTTCCCGCTGATATAAGCATCAGGCTAAAAACGATGATCAATATTTTTTTCATAGACGAACTATTTGCTATTACTAAATTTTGTTATAAAATTCTACTCAAAGAAACAGAAAGAATAGCTTCAATTCCAAAATTTCTCAATCTTCATTAATCTGGTTCATAACCAAGCATAAAGGTAAAACGTCCGGCATCCTTTAAAGTAGAATTTGGTCCAAATCTATCTAAACCAATACCATAATCAAAACCTAATAAACCAAACATTGGCAGGAAGAAACGCATACCCACACCAACAGAACGGCGTAACTGGAATGGATTATAATCTTTGAATGAATACCATCCGTTTGCTGCTTCAAAAAACGTTAAGCCATAAATAGTACTGCTCGGGTTCAAACTAAATGGATAACGCAGTTCCAGCGTGTATTTATTGAACATGGTAAAATACTGAGACGCTCCCTGCTGATCAGGGTTTACTCTTGGATCGGAAGTTTGATAAACAGGATAACCCCTTTGTGCTATAATATCGTAACCAAGTAATGCATACGTGTTACTTAAACCTGCATCACCTAACTGGAATCTTTCAAACGGTGAAACATTCAGTTTATGATTATATCTTCCTATAAAACCGTATTTGGCTGAAGCCTTTAATACAAACTGTTTATTCTTGTCTTCGCCTTTTGGTCTTCCTAACGGAACATACCATTCTGCAGTAAATCTTTCTTTGTGATATTCCACCCATTTATACGGGTTAGTAGCATTTACTATATCCGGATTAAATGCAGAATAAGGTGGCGTTACCTGTAATGAGGCAAGAAAGTTAGAACCGCTTCTCGGGAAGATTGGCTGGTCAACAGAAGTACGCTGCAAGGCCAATTTTAAACTAAGGTTATTGGAATAGCCATTGTTGAAAAGCGATCCATTTTTCAAAATAAGATTCTGATCAATTGCGTAATTACGCAATGTGTAACGTGCATAATTAAGCGTTAAGCTGAGTGAAAAATAATCGTCAGGCCATTGTAATTGTTTACCAAAACCAATAGATGCGCCGGTTGTTTTAAAGAATGATGTATCCGCTGCCTTATTTGTATAAGTTCCGGTATAGGGATCGTAAGCATTTGCAAACTTGGTATCATAGAAACCAAGCGTTAATGAATTTCTTTTCTTGCCACCAAACCAAGGCTCGG
The DNA here is from genome assembly GCA_023440945.1 of Bacteroidota bacterium. Classification (GTDB taxonomy): domain Bacteria; phylum Bacteroidota; class Bacteroidia; order Chitinophagales; family Chitinophagaceae; genus JAEZRL01. Next base: position 3,056 of record JAEZRL010000078.1, on the reverse strand, counting down.
TGAAAGAGATGTTATAAGAACGATAAGCACGTCCATTACTTTGAACACGTACGCTTAACTTTTGACCGTCGCCTGTTGGCAAAGGATCCCATGCTTCTTTATGAAAAATATTTTTGATAGAAAAGTTGTTGAACGAAACGCCTAATGTTCCCGTTAAACCAATACCACCACCAAAGCCGGCACTAAGTTCCAACTGATCACTTGACTTTTCTTCCACTTCCCATGTAACATCCACCGTTCCGTCGTCAGGATTGGGAACAATATTGGGATTTATCTTTTCCTGATTGAAGAAACCAAGATTGGCAATTTCACGTTGTGAACGGATAACGTCAGAACGGCGGAATTGCTCTCCCGGTAACGTTCTCAATTCACGGCGAATAACATATTCCTTTGTTTTATCGTTGCCTGTTATGCGCACATTTTTCCATGTTGCCTGCGGGCCTTCAATAATGCGAATTTCAAAATCGATCGTATCATTATAAACGGCTACTTCAACCGGATTTACCTGGAAGAACAAATAACCTTCGTCCATGTATAAACCGCTGATATCGCCACCTTCTGCAGATAAAGTTTTACCTAATTTTTTATTGAGTACATCAAGGTTATAAGTATCGCCCTTTTTTATACCAAGAATAGCAGTTAATAAAGAATCGGGATATTTTGTATTTCCTCTCCAGGTTATGTTGCCAAAATAATATTTATGACCTTCATCAACCTGCATGTCAATGTTCATATTATTCTTCGCATTGTAATATTGGGTATCTCTTACAATTTGCGCATCCCGATAACCAAGCGAGTTATAATAATCGATTATTTTATTTTTATCTTCTTCATATTTCTTCTCGTTGAACTTTGCAGAAGAGAAGAATTTTAAACGAACATAAGGATCAAGAAAACGTCTTGTTTTGGTAGGTATTAAAAAACCTTTATCTCTTAAATAATCACTAAAGGTGTATTGTTTCGGGTTAGCAAAACCTGCGGTATCTTTTGTAGGAAACAAGGTAATTCTTGTCATCTCTTTAGTTCCCTTCATCTGCTTTTGCAGCTTTAGTTCATCAACCGTATTGCCAGCAAAATTGATATCGTTTATCCTTACCTTACTTCCTTTATTGATGTTAAAAACAAGTGTTTGGGAATTCTCCAAAGCAGTATCCGTTCTGGGAACGATGGTTACCTGCACGCCCCTGTAGCCCTTATCAGAAAAATATCTGTCAATTGCATCAATGGCAGCGTGTTTCATATTTTCGGTTATCACTCTTCCCTTTACCAAACCGGTTTTTCCTTTCAGTTCGTCTGATTCACTTTTATTGATGCCATTAAAAATAAAGCTCGATAATCGTGGCCTTTCCGTTACTGCAATTTCAAGCCAAATGTTTTCTCCTTCCAACTTCGTGATATATATTTCTACATCACTAAAATAATTCTGCGACCATAATTTTTGAATTGCTTTTGCGAAGTTGTCGCCTCCTGGTATAACCACTTCATCACCAACAGTTAATCCTGAAACTGATAACAGCAAAGCCTGATCAAAAAAACGGTTACCACTAACGGTAACACCTGCTATTTTATATTTTTTTGGTTGTTTTTGATTGAAGATATTTAAGAGATCGCTGTTAAGAGAAGTTGTCGGCTGACCGATGGTATCTGATGGATTCAAAGGTTGATTGCCTGGTACTTGAGCATAACTGTTTTGAAAAACAAGATTAACTACAATAATCAGTACCAAAATTTTGTACACGTGCTGCATCCAAATTGATGTTTATAAAGCGTCTGCGAGTGAAATTACGCCGCAGTTTTTTGTGTTAGGGCGGCAAATTAACGGGAATAATCAAAAGTGTTTGTTAAATACAAGTGTATTTTTATGCAGAATTAAGTAAACTAAAGCAGGTGTTCCTGGTGCAGTTGTTCGCTTATCTTACCAAATCTTCTTTCGCGGTTTTGAAAATCTATAATGGCCTCATATAAATTTTCCTTCCTGAAATCGGGCCACCGGGTATTCGTAAAATATAGTTCAGCATAAGCCAGTTGATATAACAGGAAGTTACTGATGCGATATTCTCCACTGGTACGTATCATTAATTCAGGATCGGGAAATTCACTGGTAGTAAGATATTTCTGAAGTGTATCCTGTGTGATGGTTTCAGGGTCCACCTTACCTTCCTTCACATCCGAAGCTATATTTTTTACGGCATTAACGAGTTCCCAGCGACTGCTGTAACTTAATGCCATGATCAGGTTCAAACCTGTGTTCTTATGGGTTTCATCCAAAGCTTCCTGCAATTCTGCACGGGCATAATCTGGTAACATTTTCATATCACCAATAACATGCAACTTGATATTATTTTTATTAAGTGTAGGAACTTCTTTGCGAATAGTATCAACAAGCAACTCCATTAAAGCGGTTACTTCATATTGCGGCCTGTCCCAATTTTCGGTGCTGAAAGCATATAGCGTAAGGTATTCGATACCCAGTTCAGCAGCACCTTCCACAATATTGCGCACACTCTCCACACCATGAAAATGTCCATAGAGGCGGTCATGGCCTTTTTCTTTTGCCCAACGTCCATTTCCATCCATAATTATTGCGATATGACGGGGCAAATGCGACTGATCAATTTTTTCTTTTAAATCCTCCATTGGAGATGCCTTTATTAGAGGATGTCAAAGGTAATAAATAGATAGGTTTGAGACAGAAATGCTTTTTATGATTAAGAAGTTTTTATCATGCAAGCGGCAGTTAAGTCAGTCTTCTAAATGAATGGAGAACACAATCATTCTTGATTGTAATTTATCCAGCACATTCGAATAAAGCAGATTAGGATCGCGGCTGTGAATATTACTTAATCCGTTGCTTACTTTGAGTTCAGGAGATAAGGTTACAAATGGCAGGTAAAAGTTAAACCCGATCCCGGCTTCATATCCGTAGTCAAATTTCTTCAGCTTTACAAGGTCTTCTGCATTACGTGCAGTTGAGTTACTGGCAAGATCAATATCATATTTCAAACCTGCCATCATATACACCCGAAAATTATCAATTCGATCAGAATTAAATTTTA
>JAEZRL010000053.1 GCA_023440945.1 Bacteroidota bacterium | reverse complement strand
GTTGTATAACAGTTGCAGTGTAACAGCTAAAGTAGGCGATGGCAATACTGTTACATTAAAAGAAGAAACACATTATCCTTTTGAGAACGAAATAAACATCCGGGTTTCAACATCGCAGCCTTCGAAGTTTCCTTTGTACTTACGTATTCCAAAATGGTGCAGCGATGCAAAGCTGTATGTAAATAATGAACTTATTCAACATGAGAACACGCCATCTTCTTACACAAAAATCGAAAGAACCTGGAAGCAGAACGATGTTGTAAGATTGGTTCTGCCTATGCAAATTGATGTAACCAAATGGACAGAAAACAAGAACAGTGTAAGTGTTAATTATGGCCCTCTAACTTTCTCACTCAAGATAAAAGAAGAGTATAAAAAATTGGATAGCAAGGCAACTGCTATCGGCGATTCAAAATGGCAGCCGAATGCGGATGCAAGTAAATGGCCGGCTTTTGAAATTCACCCCGGCAGCGATTGGAATTATGGTGTGTTGCAAAACGAAATAAATAATCCTTCTTCTTTTGAAGTAGTGAAGAAACATTGGCCAAAAGATGATTTTCCTTTTACGCAACAAAATGTTCCTATTGAAATAAAGGCAAAAGGCAAACAAATTCCGCAGTGGACAATAGACCAGTGTGGCTTGTGCGGAATATTACCACAAAGCCCGGTAGCTGTTGATACAAAAACAGAAAATATCACTTTGATACCGATGGGTGCAGCACGGTTAAGAATATCTGCGTTCCCGGTTGTAGTAAACAACGACATGAGTAAGAAATGATAGAGTCGATAAAAAGCATAAAATAAATAGAATGAAGAAAATCTTGTTAAGCCTGATTTTCATTACTGCACTTAGTTGTGCTTTTGCACAAGAAGTGCGTCCTGTATGGACAAAAGACCAGGCGAATGAATGGTAAGATAAAAAAGATTGGCTGCGTGGGGCTGATTTTACCCCCAGCACTGCTATTAACCAGCTTGAAATGTGGCAGGCTGAAACCTTTGATACTGCTACAATAAACCGGGAATTAGGTTATGCAGAATCCATCGGACTGAACTGCATGAGAGTGTTTTTGCATCATGTAGCCTGGCAGCAGGATCCACAAGGCTTTAAAGACAGGATGAATAAATATTTGTCTATCGCCGATAATCATGGCATTGTTACCATGTTCGTGTTTTTTGATGATTGCTGGAATCCTACTTATCACGCTGGCAAGCAACCTGCACCAAAAACTGGTGTTCATAATTCAGGCTGGATAAGAGATCCAGGGCAGTTGTATTACGATGAACCAAAACTGGTAGATACACTCGAACAATATGTAAAAGATGTAATGACAAGTTTCAAAGATGATAAACGCATTTTGCTGTGGGACTTATACAACGAACCTGGTAACTCAGGTTATGGTAGCAAAAGCTTGCCTTTACTGAAAAAAATATTTACGTGGGGCAGGGAAATCAATCCTTCGCAGCCATTAAGTGCTGGCATCTGGAGTAAGGATCTTACTGAATTTAATACCTATCAGTTAGCCAACTCTGATATTATCACTTATCATGATTACAATCCTGTGGATATACATCAGCATACAATAGATACACTTCGTAAATATGGCCGTCCATTATTGTGCACAGAGTATATGGCCCGTACACGCAACAGCACTTTTGAAACTGTAATGCCTATGCTCAAAAAGAATTTTGTGGCTGCCATCAACTGGGGATTGGTAGAAGGTAAAACGAATACAAAATATGCCTGGGATACACCGATGCCAAATGGAGATGATCCAAAAGTGTGGTTTCACGAAATATTCCGAAAAGACGGCACACCCTATCGTTCAGAAGAAACTGATTTAATAAAAGAACTTACGAGCAAGCCATAATTAATCATTAGAAAAGACATGCAAACTGTAACTAAAAATACCATAATGTTTCCACTGGATAAGCTTAAACCATATATCACTGAAGAAACCATTCTGGCGTGTTCACCGGGCAGAATAAACATGATCGGTGAACATACGGATTACAACAACGGTTTTGTTTTACCCGCCGCGATTGATAAATCAGCTTATATTCTTCTCACCCCAAGGAAAGATGAGAACATAAATCTTTATGCGGTTGATCTCGATAAAAAGTATTCAACCAATATTAATTCCATCCATAAAACAGGTGAATGGACAGACTATTTATTAGGCGTTGCGGCACAATTTGTACAAAAAGGTTTTCAACTAAAAGGTTTTGATGCAGCCCTTACGTCTGATGTACCTGTTGGTTCAGGTCTCTCTTCTTCTGCGGCTGTTGAATGTGCAATGGCTTTTGGTCTGAATGAATTGATAAATGCAGGATTGGATAAGCTTTCGTTGGTAAAACTGGCCCAGAAAGCAGAGCATGAATTTCCAGGTGTGCAATGTGGTATCATGGATCAGTTTGCAAGTGTGTTTGGCAAGGCAGATCATCTTATAAAACTCGATTGCAAAACACTTGATTATGAATACATTCCTTTAAACATTAATGGTTATGCCATTGTTTTATTTGATACGAATGTAAAACATTCTCTCGCTGCAACGGCTTATAATGAACGAAGAGAACAATGTGCTGCCGGCGTTGATATAGTTCGTAAACATATTCCGTCAGTTACTTCTTTAAGGGATGTAACACTTGCCATGCTGGAAGAATTTGTATTACCTGCAGATGCTCTCATTTATCGTCGTTGCCGGTATGTTATGGATGAAAACAACCGTGTTTTAAAAGGATGCGAATATCTCAAACAAAATGACTTGGCAGATTTTGGAAGATTAATGTTTAGAAGTCATGAAGGCCTGAGCAAAGAATATGAGGTGAGCTGTGCGGAGCTGGATTTTTTGGTTGATGAAGTAAAAGACAAAGATTATGTTCTAGGTGCAAGAATGATGGGTGGAGGCTTTGGTGGATGCACGATTAATTTAATTAAAGAAGATAAGGTGACTGATCTTATTAAAGAGTTAACTGAAGCTTATGAAAAGGAAATGAAACGTGAACTATCAGCTTATAAGGTTAGCACCGGCAATGGCACAACTTTGATGACGAATGTTCAAAATTCTTATCCCTCACATTTATAAATTTAAAACTTGCATTATGAAAAATTGGTTGCACACATTATCCCTGGCTCATTGCGAGGCGCCCCCCAGGAAGCGGCAAACGAAAATTAAGATGAAATACCTGCTCGGTGCATTTCTCCTGTTATTTTCTTTTACTGCGCAGGCGCAAACCACAATCACGGGAAGAGTTATTGATTCGTCCTCCCAGCGACCGTTGCAGGGCGTAACTGTTTCTACAGATAATTCCAAAAGAAATGCGATAACAGATGCAGACGGAACTTTTAGTATTCCTGTTACAGCACAGGATACCAAGCTTAGTTTCTCTTTTGTTGGTATGAAGACTTTCACACAAAATCTTACAGGAGCACCGAATTACGACATTATACTAGTTCCCGATGTTTCCGGTTTGAATGATGTGGTGGTGGTTGGTTACGGTACACAAAAGAGAGGTTCTGTAACTGGTGCTATTTCTACTGTTACAGCAAAAGACATAGACAGGGTTCACGGCGGTTCAACCGTAAGTACAACACTGGCAGGTAAACTGCCGGGCGTTACTTTCAGGATGCCTGATGGCAGGCCGGGTTCTGCAGCTAATATCCAAATCAGGAACATGGGGAATCCTTTGTTTGTAATTGATGGTATTCAGCAGGATGCAGGTCAGTTCAATAATCTTGCTCCAAACGATATTGAAAGTATTTCTATTCTTAAAGATGCTTCGGCCGCCATCTATGGTGTGCGTGCTGCAAATGGAGTTGTGGTGGTAACAACAAAAAAAGGAAGCACCGGTAAAAACAATATTAATATCGATGCTTATTCCGGTTGGCAGCAATGGTTCCGTTTTCCTAATGTAGTGAACAATTCTTACGATTACATGAGTTACCTGGCAGAAGCGCAGGTAAATAGTAATGGAAGTACCAATATCACGCAGGAAGAATTGGATAAATACAAACAAGGTGCTGCGGCCGGCCCTGAATACAGAAGCTTTGACTGGCGCAAGTTTATCATGAGCAACAACTTTGCTCCTCAAAACTCTATCAATGTAAATATTAATGGTGGTTCAGATAAAGTGAACTATTATGTTTCAGGTACTAATTTTTACCAAAACTCAGTATTAGGTAAGGAATATAAGTTCAACCGGAGCAACATTCAATCAAATGTTACGGCAAAAGTGGCTACAGGACTAAAAGTGGGATTGGATCTTAACGGAAGAATTGAAAGTCGTGAAAATCCGGGTGTTCCTGGTTTGGATGATTACTGGCTGGCTCGTTTTGCCGTGTTGAGAAATACACCGCTGGAAAGACCTTATGCCAATGATAATCCTGCTTATCTCAACGATATCGGACATATTGAAACAAACTATGCTTATTTGAATGAAAGAATTTCGGGTAAGTATCGCAGTGACTGGCGTGAACTGCAAACAAATTTTCATGCAGATTTTGAGGTGCCGGGTATTAAAGGTCTTACTTTGAGAGGTGTATATTCTTACTATATCGCTGATCTTTTATTGAACAACCACGAATACACCTATAACGGTTACAAGTATATTGATTCAACAGACACGTATGTGCCATCCGGTGGTAGTACCAATCCCTGGCGTGAACGTGAACAAATAAAACAGATCAATACTACATTGCAGGGACAAGTAAGCTATAATAATAACTTTGGCGATCATTCTATCAGTGCAACAGTTGTTGCGGAAAGATTAACAACACATCGTTTAAGAAACTGGATACATGCTTCGCCTATTTCGAATAACCTTCCGCTTATCTATTTCCCTACCGCAGATACGTATGACGACAGTGATGATAAAACCGCAAGAATAGGTTATGTAGCCCGTGTTACTTACAATTATGCCAATACTTACTTCCTTGAATTTTCAGGAAGACGCGATGCTTCTTATTTATTCCCTCCCGGCCACCGTGTAGGTTATTTCCCTGGTGTATCTGCTGGATGGCGTATTACGCAGGAAGATTTCTTCCAGAATCTTCTTGGCAACAAAAGGCATATTCTTACCGACTTAAAGTTTAGAGGTTCTTATGGCATTTTGGGTGATGATACCAATCCTTATGATAACAACAATCCTATTGTTGCACCTTATGCTTATTTGCCGGGATATAATTACAACCAGGGTATAGCTATTTTAGATGGTAACTCCGTTACTGTTTCAAGAGATAAAGGCGTGCCAACAACCAATCTTACCTGGTTGAAGAGCCGTTTAGCAGATATAGGTGTTGACTTTGCTTTATTCAATGGAAAACTTACCGGAACCTTCGATTATTTCTATAGAAAACGTACAGGTATTCCTCAGTCAAAAACAGATGTTGTGGTGCCTGTTGAAATAGGTTACCAGTTACCAATGGAAAACCTGAGAAGTGATGCTCAGTATGGCGAAGAAGTTTCTTTAGCCTATAACGGCAAGATCAACGAGGTAATGTTTAATGTAGGAGGTAATATTTCCTTCACACGTTCTAAAAATCTCGAATCTTATAATCCCGTATTCTCTAATTCCTGGGATGAATACCGCAATTCAGGAGAAGAACGTTTTTCTAATTTCACCTGGGGCTATACAGCAATAGGACAGTTTACATCACAGGAACAAATCAATAATTATCCTGTTAACATTGATGGCAAAGGAAACAGAACGTTATTGCCGGGAGATCTTATTTATAAAGATTTCAATGGAGATGGTAAAATTGATGATTATGACCAAAGGCCGATTGGTTATGGTTTAGGAACTCAGCCGATGATCAACTTCGGCTTAAACATAAGCGCAGTTTACAAAGGATTTGATTTTCATGCTGATTTTTCCGGTGCTGCAAATTATAGCTGGAATCAGAACTGGGAAATGCGTTGGGCTTTCCAAAATGGCGGTAATCTCAACAAGATATTTACAGACAGATGGCATCATCAAAATCCACTCGATCCAACAAGTCCGTGGATACCTGGTAAATACCCTGCAACCAGAGATAATCCCGGTACCGGTCACAGCGATTACGATCGTAACAGTACTTTCTGGATACACAACGTAACTCAATTAAGAGCAAGAACCCTGGAGTTAGGATATGCCTTACCTCAGTCTCTTATAAAAAGAGCAAGAATTCAGCGTGCCCGGTTCTATCTCAATGTATATAATGCATTCTCTATTGATAATTTGAAACAGTATGGAATAGATCCTGAGATTGCAGATGATAATGGGTTACAGTTTCCTCAAAACAGGGTATTTAATGTGGGTGTAAATCTTTCATTATAATAATTACAACGCAAAAGATTTACTGGGAAACCGAGCACAAAGATCTTTAACAAATGAGATGTAAATGCGAGGTTCCATCTGGTGTTTAAAAACAAAAAAATGAAATTCAGATGAAAAAATATATTCCAATTATAGCGGCCGCATTCTTTATAAGCATAGCGGGATGCAAAAAGGATACAGAATTTTTGGATATTCCGCCAACGCAGGTAATACCGGAAGATGTGGCTTTCTCCGATCCGGCATTGGTACTTTCTGTACTTGGTGATCTTTATAATCGTCAGCTTGATTTTTCCGGTCTTGATAACGGATGGAGAAGCTTTGCTGATTTCAGCGAAAGTTTCCCTTCTGAAAACGGAAGCTATTTTATTGTTCAAAGAACAGGCTGGGATTATGGCGAATGGGCAGTTAACTGGGGCGACAGCTATTCTTATATCAGAGATTTGAATTTGTTTATTCAAAGAGATAGCGCCGCAACCAAGTTAAGTCCGGAAGATAAAGCGAGATTTTTAGCCGAAGGCAGATTTTTACGGGCAAACTTCTATTTCGAAATGGTAAAGAGAATGGGAGGTGTTCCGCTTATTCTGGACCCATTGGTTTACGACCTGAAAGGCGATCCCACTTATCTTCAGCATCCGAGGGCAAAAGAATCAGAGATATATGATTTTGTGATCAGCGAGGCAGAAGC
>JAEZRL010000030.1 GCA_023440945.1 Bacteroidota bacterium | reverse complement strand
GTTCTGGTTGGTGATTATCTTTTATCGAAAGGACTTTTATTGTCGCTGGATAATAATGATTTTGAGGTATTACAAATTCTTTCAAAAGCGGTTAAAATGATGAGCGAAGGCGAGCTGCTGCAAATTGAAAAGTCAAGAAACCTGAATTTAAAAGAAGATGTTTATTACGAAATAATAAAAGGTAAAACCGCTTCATTGCTTGCATCTGCCTGTGGCGCCGGTGCTTTTACCACTTTTACAGATAAAAATTCTGTTGCTTTAATGCAGGAGTTTGGCGAAAAAGTAGGAATGGCTTTTCAGATAAAAGATGATCTTTTTGATTACGGCAGCGTAAATATTGGCAAACCCACAGGTAATGATATCAAAGAAAAAAAATTGACACTGCCGCTTATTCATACCTTGAATAATTGTGATGCAACCTTAAGAAAAAAGATCATTTATATTGTAAAGAATGAAAGCCGTAATCCTAAAAAAGTTCAGTTCGTAATAAATGCCGTACAGGAAACCGGTGGAATTGAATATGCAACCAAAAAGATGTTTAACTTCAGGGATGAGGCGCTAGCCATACTTCATACTTTTCCAGAAGGCGATGTAAGGGAGGCTTTGGAAGAATTAGTTCGTTTCACTACAGATCGTAAATATTAATGATGAAACGAACATGATGGCACGCACATCAGAAGAAGGATGAAAATAAAGTTCGGCATCACGAAGTTCCATTAGGCCTTAGAAGACAATAAAAAGGTTTTTTGATGAAAAAGAGATGGAGAATATTATCTGAGAAAACGGCTGAGGTAGCATCATTGCAACAGGCATTACGCATTCATTATACATTGTGTAAAATATTGGTGCAACGAAATACAGATACATTTGAAAAAGCAAGATCATTTTTCCGCCCTCAATTATCTGATCTGCATGACCCCTGGCTGATGAAGGACATGCTTAAAGCCGTTAAACGTATTCAGCGCGCTTTTGAAGAAAATGAAAAAATATTGGTATTTGGAGACTATGATGTTGACGGCACTACTTCCGTTGCCGCTATGTACCAATTTTTAAAAGGTATTTATCCTGAAGTTGAGTATTATATTCCACATCGTTATAAAGAAGGCTATGGCGTATCAAAAGCAGGAATTGAATACGCTTATGAAAATAATTTCAGTTTAATTATTTCTCTTGATTGCGGAATTAAATCGGTTGAACTGATCGCTTATGCAAAGTCTTTAAGCATTGATTTTATTGTTTGCGATCATCATCTTCCCGATCATCAACTTCCCGAAGCAGAAGCCATTCTCAATCCAAAACAAAAAGATTGCGCTTATCCATATAAAGAATTATGTGGCTGTGGTGTTGGATTTAAATTAATGCAGGCAATGAGTGAAGAACTGCAACTTCCGGCTTCATCCTATCTTGATTATTTAGATCTCGTTGCTACCGCTATTGCGGCAGATATCGTCCCGATCACCGGCGAAAACCGTGTTCTTGCTTTTTACGGATTAAAAAAAGTGAATGAAAGCCCTTGCACCGGAATAAAAGCTTTATTGCAATTAGCAGGAATGCAGAAGGATATTCACATTAATAATCTCGTTTTTGTTGTAGCGCCAAGAATTAATGCAGCAGGACGAATGGATGATGCGAAAAAAGCCGTCCAGTTATTTGTTGAAAAAGATTTAGACAAAGCTTTGTTGTATGCGGAAATGCTTCATAACGATAATTCAGACAGAAAAGAAGCGGACACTACTATAACTGAAGAGGCCATTGATATAATAAGGAATGACGTTGCATTAACGCAACGGAAAACTACCGTTGTTTTTCGTGAACATTGGCATAAAGGTGTCGTTGGTATAGTTGCATCCAGATTGATAGAGAGTTATTACAGACCAACAATTGTTTTAACAAAAAGTGGCGAAATAGTTTCCGGCAGTGCAAGAAGTGTTGCAGGTTTTAATTTGTATGAAGCTATACACGCCTGCAGAGAACATTTACTTGGTTATGGAGGTCATTTTGCTGCAGCGGGAATGACTTTATTGCCTGAAAATGTTACCTCTTTCATGGATAAGTTTGAAGAAGTTGTATCACAAACGATCACTGAAGAATTGTTAACACCTGAAATAACAATTGATGCAGAAATTCAGCTAAACCAGCTAACGCTTTCTTTTTATAATATCATAACTCAAATGGAACCTTTTGGGCCGGAAAATATGCGGCCTGTATTTGTTGCACGCAAAGTTTTTGATACAGGTTTCTCGAAGATTGTAAAAGAACAACACATACGTTTTGTATTAAAGCAAAATAACTGCACTATAACAGGTATTGGTTTTTGCATGGCTGATAAATTTCATTTGCTGCAAATGAATGCACCACTTGATATTGTTTTTACCTTAGATATTAATGACTGGAATGGTGAAAAATCACTTCAATTGAAAGTGATAGATTTTGCTTTATCCTGAAAATAACCTTATAAAAATTAATCACCTCCTGAAAACAGGAGAAGGTATAACAGGAAGGCTTTCATTTCCTGTTTTACTTACAGATTGGACTGCAAAAAAGTAATTGTCTCTTGAATAAGGCAGTATAAAGCTTGTATCAGTTGTAAATATTTTCTTTTGCCAAACACTACTTGTAGTTTCCCTTATCAAAACATAATAGCCTTTTGGCTTACCCATTTTAGGTGCTTCCCATTGAAGCGGAGTAACGTTGCTGTAAGCTTTTACAACCATCTTTACTTTTTGTGGTTTGCCGGGTGCTTTTGCAAGGTTGGCAAGATTAGAAAGATTGAGAGCAGTATTCTTACGCAAATATTCAAAATCCATAAACTCTGGTAAGTCGCCATATTGTATGCCATTCTCTTTACGTACATCCTGGTGCTGATGATAAAAATTCTCGTTCATCTCTGTAATGCGAACAGCAGTGAAACCATTTTTCACGTAAGGAATATGATCACCGCCACGTAAAAAACGGTCATTCCTATAGATCATCACAACCTGTAAATTATCTACATAACGTTCACCTGTTTCTTTTACATATCGGGCCAATTGTCTTGCATCGCCGTCATTCTCCAAACCATAATAACGTATGCTATCTGCAAACTTTTGTGTTTCATACAACGGAAGTCCTTCACTAAAAACCCTGACTTTAGTGTTATCAATGATCTTTGTTTCGCTACTGTTATTACTTCCGATTATATCATTGTTCAGTACAGCTTCAATATTCCAGTTTTCTTTCTTTGCTTTATCAGCCATGTATTGGGCGCCAAGTAAACCTTGTTCTTCGCCGGAAACCGTAACAAAAATGATGGTCGCAGGGAAAGAATGTTTACTCATAATTCTTGCACATTCAATTACTGCTGCTGAGCCACTGCCATCATCGTTTGCACCAGGTGCATCACCTGTTCTATCCATTACATTTGAACGCATGTTATCCAGATGACCACTAATTATAAAAATGCGATCATCGTTGGGATCAGTACCTTTCAATCTTGCTGCAACATTTCCCAAGTTAATAACCGTATCTACTCTCCTCCCATCCGGCTGATAAATTGTACTATCGATGCAAGCTGTCATTCTTCCTTCTGATTGCTTTGCAAATTCATTAAACTTGCTCAACACCCATTTTTTTGCCGCACCTATACCACGCTTCGCATCTTTTTGTGTACTTAACGTATTTCTTGTACCAAAGGCAACAAGCGTTTGAATATAATACTGAAGTGAATCCGATGATACTTCTTTCACCATTTGTTCGATCTCCGGATCTCTTTCAATAATTGTCTGGCTATTTGCGATAACACCGATACAGGTTATGAACGACAGCAAAAAGAATTTTTTCATCATCCTAATTTTATCCAAAAAAATTACCAAAACAAAAATGATTCATCATTCCATAGAAACAATGAATCATTTTCTATCCGATCAAATGAGTTATTCATGCACTGCAAGTACCGGCAGATTGCTTTTATAAGAAAGATTTTTTGTGTGGCTTGATCTGAAAAGCTTATGCGATAAAGAATGATCTTTAGGAATACTGATGATAAGATCGATCTTTTTTTCTTCCGCAAAAAGATGTAATGCTTCTTCTACATCATACAAACGAAGAAAATAAAATTCAGGATTAAAGTCAGCAAACATTTCCGTCAGGTTTTGCTTTTGTTTTTCATATTCTTCAGTAATGGCAATATAATGTTCACTGTCCACATTCACTATATGCAAATGTGGTTTAAACACTTTCAAAAAATCTTTTATTGGCTGAACAGGCGTAGTAGTAAGCACATTTTTGAAATCTGATGCAAGCATTACATTATCAATATCCCGGTATTGCAGATTAGCGGGAATGATTAATACAGGGCAAACTTTTTGATCTACCATTTTAAGCGTGTTGCTACCAACAAAAACCTGTGCAAGAGCAGAACGACCTGTCAATCCCATTATTATCAGGTCTGCTTTATTATATCGTGCAAAGCGCTCAAGTGATGCAATAAAATCACTTCCTCTTTCACAATTTGTTGTAACATTAGCGTTACTGCTTTTTAAATATTCTTCTTTTAACTGAGAAAGTTTCTCTTCAATTTCCGCTTCTTCACTTTCTTTTTCAAACATGTTATAAATTCTAAGGTGAATGTCCGGATGATTTGAAAAAAGCTTTACAGCATAACGGGCTGCATTCAAGGATGTTTCGGAAAAGTCGATGGGAACAATAACGTTATTCATGGTGAGTTTGATTGAGTTCGGAAGATAATAAAAAATATTTTTTTTATAATAATTTATAATGCAGTTGAGGAGATTATTATCATTTATTCTTCCTGAAATCTTCCTTTAAACTTATAAGTAATTAATACTTGCAGCTAAAACTTTTGTTTTTACTTTGCTGCTATTTTTTATTTTATGCAAACGAAAAAAGAAGCTGGCTTAGGTTTCATTTTTATAACACTGCTGATTGATATAACAGGATGGGGAATAATCATTCCTGTTATGCCTAAACTGATTGAATAACTGATACACGGAGATGTAAGTGTTGCAGCAAAATATGGTGGATGGTTAACCTTTGCTTATGCTTTTATGCAGTTTTTATGCGCACCCATCTTAGGTAATTTAAGCGATAAATACGGACGGCGGCCTGTTTTATTATTCTCGCTATTTGGCTTTGGTGTTGATTATCTTTTTCTCTCTTTCGCACCAACCATCGTATGGCTTTTTGTTGGAAGAACCGTCGCAGGCATAACAGGAGCAAGTATTACAACTGCCTCCGCTTATATTGCGGATATTAGTACGAATGAAAACCGTGCAAAAAATTTTGGAATGATCGGTGCTGCCTTTGGTCTGGGTTTTATTATAGGGCCTGTTATTGGCGGATTGCTGGGACAATATGGTGCCAGAGTTCCATTTTATGCTGCTGCCGTTTTGTGTTTATTGAACTGGTTATACGGTTATTTTGTTTTGCCTGAATCGTTGGATAAAGAACACAGAAGACCATTCGACTGGAGACGTGCAAATCCTATTGGTTCATTGAAACAGTTGAATAAATATCCATCACTTGGCGGTTTAATCGTTTCACTTGTACTTATTTATATTGCTGCACACGCTATTCAAAGCAACTGGAATTTCTTCACCATGTATAAGTTTAACTGGGATGAAAAAATGGTGGGGATATCATTAGGTGTTGTGGGTTTGCTGGTAGGTATTGTACAGGGCGGTTTGATACGTTATATCAATCCAAAATTAGGTAATGAAAAAAGTGTGTATGTGGGTCTTGGTTTATATGCTTTTGGCATGTTGCTTTTTGCTTTTGCAACACAAGGATGGATGATGTTTGTGTTTCTTATTCCATATTGTTTAGGTGGTATAGCGGGACCGGCATTGCAAGCTATTATATCATCTCAGGTGCCGGCCAACGAACAAGGTGAATTGCAGGGAGCATTAACAAGTTTAATGAGTGCTACTTCTATTGTTGGGCCATTGATAATGACAAACCTTTTTTATTATTTCACCTCTGAATCTTCTATTCATTTTGCGGGAGCACCTTTCCTGTTAGGCGCTATCCTTTTAATTGTAAGTACCATATTGGCAAGAAGAAGTTTGAAGAGAGAATGACGTTCTTCCAAACAAAAATTAATTTAAAAAAACTACTTCACTTTAAATGCAACGAAATAATAATTGTTCGCAGCAGCGATCAATTCAAAATTGATATAATAAGATTGAGTGAAATCCAGATATGCTTTGAACTCATGTGTAGGCACAACAAATTCATCAAAGAAGATAATATCATCTTTTTTCAGGCAAGGAGCCAATGTTGTAAGCGCATATAAAGTAGCTGAATACAGATCAGCGTCCATCATCAAAATATTTCTTTTTGAATTATCCAACTCTTTTACAAACAGAGGTAATGTTTGCTGAAATAAACCTGTATAAAATTTACCTCTTTCATCTGCTATAACAGGAGGTTTATTTTGATTACTGAATGAACCTTTTTTAAATGTCCCCCAATCTTCAGGTAAACCCTCAAATGTATCAAAACCATAAAACCGGCTTTCCGGATGTTTATTCTGTTCCAAAAACCATTCGAAAGATTTACCGCTGGCTACACCAAATTCAAGATAATTAACAGGTACATCAGCAAGGTTTTCATGTTTTATCACCCGACTATACAGCGGATAACGTTTATCGTAACTCCACTTGGTCGGGAAATCATTATAAGCAATCTTTTTGTTCTGATAAGCCCACCTGGAAAAGTGTGTGAGATAAGTAATGTTTGAAAAAAAGGATATAAACGCACCAAAGATTTTGTGCAATTGTAACTGTATAAATAAACGCTTTGTTAAGCGGATAAGCGATAACTTCATCCGGCAAAGAAAAGAAGTGATTGTGTAATTGAGATATGTTTTTATATATCTTTAAAGCTTAGCCATTTACTGCTTATGTCGTTTATTATTCTTATCGCCGGAATTATTCTACTGATACTTCTTATTACCTGGGGAAAACTAAATGCATTTATTGCTTTTCTTATTGTTTGCATCCTGCTTGGATTGTTCCAGGGAATGTCTGCTACCGCTGTTGTTCATTCAATCGAAAAGGGTATTGGCAATATTATGGGTTCGCTGGTGGTTATCATTGGCCTTGGTGCTATGCTTGGAAAACTTGTTGCTGAAAGCGGCGCAGCTATAAGAATATCCTCCGGCTTAATAAAATTATTTGGAAGAAATTACCTGCAATGGGCTCTGTTATTAACTGCTTTTATTGTGGGCATTCCATTGTTTTACGGCGTTGGTTTTGTATTGCTTGTTCCTTTGATATTCAGCGTAGCAGCCCGCTATAATATTCCTTCTGTTTATATTGGTTTACCTGCTCTTGCAGCCTTGTCTGTAACACATGGTTATCTTCCTCCCCATCCTTCCCCTGTAGCATTGGTACAACAGTTTCATGCAAATATGGGCATTACTTTATTGTATGGCTTTATGATCGCTGTTCCTGCCATCATTTTAGCCGGACCTGTTTATGCCACTACACTGAAAAATTTTAAAAGCAAACCGCTTGACATTTTTGTTCCGGCAGAAGTTCCGGAAGATAAATTACCTGGCATGCTCAGCAGCATGATGGCTGCATTTCTACCTGTTTTGCTTATTGCTGCAAGTTCTATTGTAAGTTTTATAACACCTGCTATTAATCCAGTTACAAGATTTATTCACACCGTGGGCGATCCTTCTCTTGCTATGCTCATTTCTTTGCTCATCGCCACCTTTACTTTAGGCATAAGCAAAGGAAAAACAATGGCACAAGTGATGATAACTTATAACGATGCGGTAAAAGATATTGTAATGATCTTACTTATCATTGGCGGCGCCGGTGCATTGAACCAGGTTTTAACGGATACCGGTTTAAACAAGGCTATTGTTCAAAATCTCAATCACACCAATATTCATCCTTTGTTATTAGCATGGAGCATCAGCGCCATTATTCGTGTTTGTCTTGGGTCTGCAACAGTTGCGGGATTAACAACTGCAGGTATCGTTGCACCTTTGATCACAACTACAGGCGTTGATCCAAATTTGATGGTGCTTGCAACCGGTGCCGGAAGTTTAATGTTTTCTCATGTTAATGACACCGGTTTCTGGATGTTCAAAGTATATTTCAATTTATCTTTCAAACAAACGATACGAACGTGGTCGCTGATGGAAACAATTGTTTCTATTGTAGGGCTTGCCGGCGTTTTCATCATACATTATTTCATCTCAAATTAAAGACTATGACACCCGATGAACAATTTGAATCTTTAGCCTTGCAATTACCTCCTGCACCTTCACCTTTAGGTGTTTACAAACCTTTGCTTATTGATGGGAAACATTGTTATGTTTCAGGTCACGGCCCTGTTTTGCCAGATAGATCGCTGATCATCGGACGAGTGGGCAGCGAGCTGTCGCAGGATGAAGGAAAGCAGGCAGCGCAACAAGTTGGGTTAACCATTTTAGCAACGCTTAAAGCAAATCTTGGTTCGCTTAATAAAGTAAAAAGAGTTATCAAAGTGCTGGGCATGGTAAACTGCACACCTGATTTTGAAAAACATCCTTATGTTATCAACGGTTGCAGCGAGTTGTTTGCAAAAATATGGGGAACAGAAAATGGTGTTGGTGTTCGCAGCGCGGTTGGAATGGGTTCGCTACCTGATAATATTCCTGTTGAAATAGAAGCACTTTTTGAGTTGGCGTAGAGATTTTATGAACCCAACTGCATTGCTACTATAAAGCTTCCGTTGCGTCGCACTCTTCAACGCCAACAATTCATTCAACATAAAAAGCATGGCAATCGAAAATAATTCGTTTGCCATGCTTTTGCTTTATAATAATGTACATACTATAACCTCGAAAAACTATAAACAATATTTCTTGCCTGGTTATCAACAGTAGTGGGTGCACGTAAAGTAAAACTGTTGTTCGTAACCGAAGTTATTTCCATCCTGTAACCTTCTGCAACATCTGCAGGTTTTTGACCATTTGTTAGT
Organism: Bacteroidota bacterium; assembly: GCA_023440945.1. Lineage (GTDB taxonomy): Bacteria > Bacteroidota > Bacteroidia > Chitinophagales > Chitinophagaceae > JAEZRL01. Next base: position 888 of record JAEZRL010000030.1, on the reverse strand, counting down.
CTTTTTATCTGCAGGTAATTAATGTTATTATCTGATGAAGTTGACCAATAAATTTGTCTTACACCAGGCATGCAATCAGCGCTGGTTGATTGAATAGTATAAGTTCCATTGCCACTATTGGGCATATCCCATGTACTCCTGTTGAAGCAGGAAAGCGATACATCGTTCAATAACGTTATTTTGTAATTGTTTATAGCAGATGAATCAACACCTTCTATGGTAACACTGTTCAACGTCCATTTTCCATTAAGATTAACGCCCTGAATCTTATGAACAGAACAGGATGCAAAAAGAATACAAGCGATCAAAGGAATGAATAACTTCTTCATAACGAACGGTTTTGTTATCAGTTAAGCAATAGAAATGCCAGTTTCTAATCAAGTGAAAACGTTATTTCAATCATTAATTCATCTATAATCAAAATGTATTAATAACGGAAATGAATAAAATCAGCTTAAATATTCACACATTCTTAAATAAAACCCAAGTAAATATTAAGGTTTACCTTCCATCAAAAGAAGGAAACAATTTTATCTTCGCAATTATGAAAATCGTGTTTGCCAAAGCTGGTCTATTTATAACCCTTATTTTACTTCAATTTGCCTCCTTTGCTCAAACATCTCCTAAATATGAATTTAGAGCTGTATGGGTTGCAACCGTTGAAAATATTGACTGGCCAAGCAGAAAAGGTTTGTCTACAGAAGAACAGAAAGCAGAGTTTATCCGCCTTTTGGATATGAATAAACGCAACGGCATGAACGCGATCATTATGCAGATAAGGCCTGTTGCTGATGCTTTTTATCCTTCGCCTTATGAACCGTGGAGCGAATATCTTACCGGCAAACAAGGCGTTGCCCCCAATCCCTACTACGATCCGCTTCAATTCAT
>JAEZRL010000186.1 GCA_023440945.1 Bacteroidota bacterium | reverse complement strand
GAACATAAATTAAGCATACAAAAACTTGGGACTTTAATTCCGGGTTTTATGGCTTTAAGTATTTTATGTTTTTGGATCATTGCAAAATTTATTGGAGGCACATGGTTGTGGTATATTATGCTTTGCTAGTTCAATGTTTTGTATTTACTTAATAATCTACAGTTTTGGAGCATCGCTTCTGTTATTTACGATGTAAGGCAAAGCAAACGTTTATTCAGCGTAATAAGCGCCGGAGATATTCCCGCAAAACTTATTGGTTACACACTTGCTTTATGGTAGATAGACGATAATCTAATTGAAACGAATAACCTGCTTCTTATTTCTTTTGGCTGCATGGTTTTATCCATTCCTTTTATTTATAAAATAAGTAAATCCGACACTTTAAAAATACATACACATCATAAACATACTGCTGTAACAGTTCATTCAAAATATAAATACATTTCGCTTTTACGCAATTATATCGGCAATAAGCTGATAGAAAGAATTGCCATTCTATCCTTTCTTTTCTCATTTTGCTATATCACAATCATGTATATTTTTTATGGCAAAGTGAAGATCGCTATGAGCCATGATCATTCATTGGAAGAATTTATCATTATTGCACTTGTTATTTCCAAAATACTTTCATTAATAATTATGGCGGCTTTTACAGGAAGATTGATGTCTCGATGGGGGCATCGAGTTTCGCTTGCTCTTATGCCTGTAACACTCGCTATCATTGCAATCGCCTTATTGATCGGAAGCTATGCAGGTATTGGTTTCAAACCCTTGCTTTACATTTCCGCCATTATGTTCCTTGTAACAGAAGCATTACGTTACTCCGTGCATTCGCCAGTTTTTTTAGCACTGATGCAACCACTTCCAACATCGGAGCGTTTACGGGCACACAACATTGTAAAAGGCATTATGGATCCTTTTGCATATTTAATAACAGGATTGATATTATTGATTGCAAGTCATTTTGTTGATAATCTGGCAAGCATTTGTTATCTCCTGCTTGTTGTGATGGCCGCCTGGTTCATTTGCATTTTAGGTGTTGAGAAACCTTATCTTGAAGCATTGATGCAATCCATTTCAAGGAGAAGCTTTAATGCAGAAGATATTTCTTTTGCGGATGAAGCATCTATGAAAGTAATAGAACAAAAAATGCAAACGGGTTCTGATGCGGAAAAATTATATGTCCTTAATTTGTTGGAGAACAAGATTGATATGGCGGAAGTGAAATCAGTTTTCAAACAAGCTTTATCAGATGCTTCACCTGTGATAAGAAAAGAAACGATTGAAATTATTTCTTCAAAGAAAATGAAGGAGTTTCAGGATGATTTTTTTCAGATCATACAAAAAGACAGCGATCCGCAAGTAATAGCTTCTGCAATAGAAGGGCTTGAAGATTCAGAAGTGTTAAGCAGTAAGCTTCTTTCATTTATTGATGAGCAGAATGAAATTATACAGGAAAGTGCTATCAAAAAAATCTTGTTATCGCACAACAACGAAAACAAACAAAAAGCAGAAGAAAAACTAAATCAACTTGCTTTATCTTCTCAAACAAAAAATAGAGTTACCGCAGCAAAAATTCTTTCTGTTATACATGATGATAATTCTATCCAACTGTTGATAAAATTAATGAATGATAAAGATGTTTTTGTGAGTAATGCTGCAATAGAAGCTGCGGGAAATAATGCTGAACAGGCACTTATCAATCATTTACTTGCTATGCTTATGCTAAAACCAAAACCGATTTTGGAAGCATTGAAAGAAGCAGGTGAACCTGCTGTTAACAGCATCAAAAATTATCTCTTAGCAGAAAAGCCTTCTGAAAATCTAACCATAAAACTCATTCATCTCATTGCAAGAATAGAAGGTACATCATCCTGTTCTGCATTAATGGAGTTGATGGATCTGCTGCCTGACTATCAGCAGGAAATTATAAAAGCATTACATCAAAGCGGGTTCACAGCAAGTGAAGGAAACATCAGTAAAGTGCATCAGTTAATACAGGCTTATATAAAACAAGCTGAAAAAATTTCAATGTTGCAGCGACCTCTGCAATTGCATCATAAAAAATTTTCTTTGCTTAATCATGCGCTGCAGACAGAATTGGAAAATAGTAAGCAAACATTGTTGAATTTGTTTTCCTTTTTGTATGACAGGAATAAAGTAAATGAAATAAAACTGGCTTTATATTCAACCAAAAAAGAAAGTATTGCTAATGCAATTGAACTTTCGGAAATATTAATTTCCAAGGAATTCGCTTCTCCTTTTATACGTATTCTCGAATCTTCTGAAACAAGCACTTCTTACAATCAAAAGACTTCTTTTACCATTGAAGATGTATGCAGAAATATTCTTGAGAACAAGGATAAGTTTAATAAATGGACACGTGCTGTTTGTTTATTTACAATTATGAAAAATGATGTTGTATTAAATGAACCAACGATCATACAACAATACACACAATCGCCCGATCTACTTTTAAAAGAAGTAGCTTTGGCTGCGGTAAAGGTTTAATAATTTTGACGCATGAAAAGCCCGGTAAACGGAAATCTTCTTCTGATAGAAAAAGTGCTGATACTAAAATCAGCAAATATTTTCAAAGAAACACCAGAAAATATTCTGGCAGAAGTTGCGCAGATAATGGATGAAATTGAATATGAAGAAGATGCTGAAATATTTAAAGAAGATACAATTGGTGACTGCATGTATATTGTGCATAAAGGAAGCGTACGTATTCACAAAGGCAATAAAACATTGGCTATTTTGGATGAAAAAGAAGTGTTTGGTGAGCTTTCGTTATTAGATGCAGAAACTCGTTCTGCAGGGGCTGTCGCAAATACAGATTGTTCACTTTTTAAGATTGAACAGGAACCATTTTACGATCTGATGGAAGCCCGACCCGAAGTAGCACATGGAATTATAAAAATGCTTTGCAAAAGATTAAGAGCACAAAATGAAAGGTCGCTGAAGGATAAAGAAGACAGCTGATTTTTTCATACTGATGGTTTCTGTTATCATTATCTACATAACAATCCAATAAGTAATCACCTGGCAAAAAACACCTGTGAAAAAACCTGCATATACTTCAAAATTTGAATGATGGTTAAGTAATAAGCGTGAACTGCAAACAAGTCCTGCTATCACAGTTGCAACAACAATATCAATCCCAAGAAAAACACCATAAGTGCTGCAGGTTAGAATGATAAAACATAAAGCGCCGCCAATGCCCATTGCATGCATACTTATCTTAAAAAAATTATTTGCAGTTAAACCGATAATTGTAGCGAAGAAAATTCCGAGATAAAAAAACCGTAGCACATAAGGCTGATCAGGAAAGTTGCGGCTCAAATACCACATCCACCAATAAAAGATCATGGTGATAATGTAGGGTGCAATTCTTTCACGCTGCGTTCTTAAGAAAATATTATCAATCAGTTTTAACCGCCATAAAAGAAAAACAGAGAAGGCAGGAAAAAAAGCGGTCATCCAAAACACATTTATCTTTCGCATTAATAGCGCAAAAGCCGTAATACCTTCAAACTTCATGGGAAACCTGTAGGTTAACCAGAAAAAGATAAAAGTAGGTATGAACAACGGGTGCAAAACATACGAAACAATTTTTGCGGGAATTTTAAAAGCCTTGTAAGCGGAAATATTCTCAGCCTGTGTTTGCATGTTCTTTCTTTAAACTATAACTCCTTTCTTAATCTTGCTACCGGGATATTAAGTTGTTCACGATATTTTGCAACGGTTCGGCGGGCAATATTGTAACCTTTTTCCTGCAATAATTCGGTGAGGCGCTCGTCGCTTAAGGGTTTGCGTTTATCTTCCCCTTCAATTAAGTCGCTCAATATTTTTTTTACCTCACGAGTACTTACTTCTTCACCACTGTCTGTACTTAATGATTCAGAGAAAAAGAATTTTAAACGATAAGTGCCAAATTCAGTTTGCACAAATTTGCTGTTGGCAACACGGCTTACAGTTGATATATCCAAACCTGTTATCTCCGCAATATCTTTTAATATCATCGGTTTAAGATTTGTTTCATCGCCTGTTAGGAAAAATTCTTTCTGATAATTCATGATCGCATCCATCGTACTTAACAATGTGTGCTGCCGTTGTTTGATCATATCAATAAACCACTTCGCAGAATCTATTTTCTGCTTGATAAAGAGAACCGCTTCTTTCTGGCGCTTATCTTTTTTAGAGCCTTTATCGTATTCCTTCAGCATATCGCGGTAACCTTCACTTATATGAAGATCAGGCGCATTTTTAGCATTCAGGGTTAATTCTAATTTTCCATTATTATTAATGATGAAGAAATCTGGAACGATATAACTTTCTGCTTTATTTATTTCGCCAACATTGCCGCCCGGTTTGGGATTTAAACGAATGATAGCACTGATAACTTCTTTCAGATCATCGTCGCTTAAACCAAGTCCGCGTTGAATTTTCTCGTAATGCTTCTTCGTAAATTCTTCAAAATATTTGTCCAAAACTTGCATAGCAAGCGTTACATCCTTTCCATCCAGCAATTGACGATTCAACTGTAGCAGTAAACATTCTTTCAGATCACGGGCACAAATACCTGGCGGATCGAACTGTTGTATCTTTTTAATAATCGCTTCTATCTCAGCTTCATCAGCTATTACATTCTGGCGAAATGCAAGATCGTCGGCTATCGAAGAAATCTCTCTTCTTAAATAACCATCATCATCAATGCTGCCTACAATGTGTTCGGCTATTTTATATCTTTTTTCATCCAGCGACAACATTCCAAGCTGATCGAGTAAAGTTTCATGAAAACTGCTTTCCACTTTAAAAGGCATCACCTTTTTCTCATCCATTTCGGGATAATTATCATCCCGAAGCTTATAATCCGCCACATCATCATCACCATCCATCACATAATCGCTTATATCAATGTTGCCATATTCATCAGCACTACCCTCCATGTCGTAATCATCATCCTCAGCAGAAAAATCGTCCTGCATTTCATCAACCATGTTATCGTCGTGCTGATCGTCGCTTATTTCCAATGCCGGATTTTCCTCGAGTTCCTCTTTTATCCGTTCCTCTAGGTTTGCAGTAGGTATCTGCAACAGCTTCATCAACTGTATTTGTTGCGGAGATAACTTCTGTAATAATTTTTGTTGTAAAGTTTGACTAAGTGCCATTCAATTATATATTCCTGAAAATTCTGTAATCAGTTGCAAAACTAAAATTTCGGCGTGGTAAATTTACACCCATTTATGCCGAAGATAATACACAAATTGTTATTTGTCCTGATTGTTAAAATACTTTTAGCATCAGAGGTTGAAGCGCAAACAGTGAAAGATACAATAATAATTTCACCTTGTGTAAGGAACATTTTTTTGGATAAAAAGATGATTAACATAAAGCCTGACTTACATGTTATATCACAGGATTTTTACTCAAACAAATTGCCTTTTTTTTGCGAGAAAGAATTGCAAATAGAAAAATTAACAAAGGTGCCTTTACGTTTCAGATTAGGTTCTATTGACTATTGCAATAAGCTGGAAGGAAAGCTTTTTTAGGTAGGTTTAATATAATATTAATTGCAATTTCAATCTGTTCATAGTTATTTGCATCTCAACTTTAAGGTTATTAGGTTAAAAAAGCTAACATATAAACACAAGAGCCTGTTGCTGGTTGTAATAATGTGCGTGATACTAGTTTTTATTACGACTAATATTTACAGGGTTATATCTGCTTCTACGGTTGATACACAAAGGATTTCTCATTCTTTAACTAATCTCGAACGGTTACATCAGCTTTTGAATGTAATGATAAATGCTGAGACAGGGCAGCGTGGTTACATTATAACAAAAGATAAAAGGTTTTTAGACCCTTATGATTCTGCACTGACCGAATTGAAAGGTTCAATGAACCCGGATACGTTGCTGCAAATTATGCCCGAGCATACTAAAGAGGTGATTGAACTAAACAGGCTGATTGATGCAGAAACGGCTTACCTGGGCAAAACGATTAGTGAAGTGAATACAGGTTCAAATGTTGATGAAACTACTTTTGTTGACGGAAGAATAAGAATGGATAGCATTCGCAATTCTATTAACTTTTTGATTTCTGTTGAAGGAAAAAAATTGGAGATACTTAACAGGGAACATGAAGAAACAAACAAAGAGATCATCAATGTATTGATCCTTGGTCTTGTAGTGTGCCTGATTCTCCTTATCAGTTTTTATTTAATGGTTGAGAATAATTCCCGGATACGTAATAAAATCGAAGAGGAATTAACGGCTGCAAAAAATGCTGCTGAAAATGCTGTTCATACCAAAACGCATTTTCTTTCTACTATGAGCAATGAAATAAGAAACCCGATGAACAACGTTATCGGTGTTACTTCCCTTTTGTTGCAAACAAATCTTACGGATGAACAAAAAAAGTATGCAATTCAAATACACAGAAGCGGCGTTACCTTATTATCCATTATTAATGACAGTATAGACTTTTCCCGCATAGAATCAGGTAATCTTAAGCTCGAGAATGTTCCTTTTATTCTTAAACATTGCATTGAAGAAGTTTTATCTATCATTGGTTCTCATTCCCGTGAAGTAAAAGTTACTTATCATATAGATCCGCTAATTCCCGAATATATTATTGGTGATATTACTCGTTTAAGGCAGGTGCTTATGAATCTTGTAGGCAATGCAATCCAGTTCACTGAAAGCTCTTACATTCATCTTGATGTTAAGTTACTGGACAAAGAAGAAGATCATCTTAATATCGAGTTTAAAATAAATGATGCGCCGCTGACCGAAGCAAATG
>JAEZRL010000012.1 GCA_023440945.1 Bacteroidota bacterium | reverse complement strand
AAGTTCAAATCAAGACAAAGGCCACTTGCTGTTAAGCTAGGGGTAATGTTTAGGTAACCGGCAGCAGTTTTTCAAGTCATCTTCGTTGTGTCACTCTCTTGTACGCCTTGTTCTTTATTCGGCAAATCGGCATCTTCTTTCAGTCATTATACATTACAAATCAATAATTTTAATTCATGAATAAACTATTTCTTACGTTTTGCTTTGTCTGCCTTCTTCAGCAAAATATATTCAGTCAAACAACTGTTACCAAATGGAAAGACGATAAAAAAGGCGCTGTTTCCATCACTTACGACGATGGTTCTATCAATCAATTTCGCTATGCTTTACCTGTTATGCAAAGGCTGAAAATACCCGCCACTTTTTTCATTATAACCGGACCTATTCCCGGTTCAAAATACCAGGGGAAATTTATTGGCAGACCTGTGGAAGATATCATAAAAGAAACAGCAACTGTTCCAACAAATACTGATAATTTTTTTGAAAGAGCTTCCGCTGCAAAATATCTTGGCTATGTAGGAACATTCGATTATTACGATAAAAGTGCCGGTTTATTTGAAGATGGTGAAGAAGATAACGCCTATAAGGTAATGGATACACTCTATCAGAAGGTAAGAAATGGCTCCTTTAAAAAAGGTACAGAATTAAGCATGGAAGTAGCTCAGGAAAAAGGACTTACATGGGACAGTATAAAAGCGTATGCAAATGATGGTTATGAATTTGCAAGTCATACAATAACACATGCACACATGGCTGTACTTGATACAACAAATATGTTTTACGAACTGGAAAAAAGTAAAGAAGATATACGAGATCATTTAGGTGAAAAATACACTTTTGCCGCAGAAATACCTTTTGGCATTGAACATCCCAGAGCCATGAAATACGCATTACCTGCTTATGATGCCTTGCGCAATCTTATGACCGATCCTTATATGTTGGAAATAAATCGTGGTTATAAAACACAACCCGGCGCATCGGATAAAGAATATGTGCAATGGCAACGCGGGGCAACAACAAAAACACCTTTGCCTTTAATGAAATCATGGGTGGATACAACTTTGGCGTATAATAATATCTGGCTTGTTCTTGTTTTCCATGGCATAGACGGAATGGGCTATGAAGCATTGCCGCATGAATTACTCGATACTTATTTTCAATACCTAAAAAACAATGAAGACAATCTATGGGTAGCAACTTTCAGCGATGCAGCAAAGTATATGCGTGAAAGAATGCATGCGACTGTTTCAACAGATAAAAAAGAAGATCGCATTATTGTTCACCTGCAACAATCTTTAGATACAAAAGTGTACGATGTTCCGTTAACACTAAAAACATACATTCCTGATTCATGAAAGAATGCAGAAATTCATCAGGCTGGAAACAAACAACAGGCACAATTAAAACAAGATGCTACTGGTAAATACATTTTGTATGAAGCTATGCCCGGAAACAAAGAAATAGAAATTGTAAAGCAGTAAAATCATCAGGTTGCTTTTCCTTTCAATTCCCAGTGATCTTTAATCACTCTGCCTTCCCTATCGTACTTTAAAGTCCTGGCATACCGTTCGCCTTTTATTCTTCCGTCTTGCTGCATTTTGCCAATAAACAACAGGATTGCATTTCCGTTCTCATCTGTTTTAACAGCAATATCGTTGCCCCGATATTTCATATTTATAACAGAAGAAGGCTCATGCATTTTATGCAATTTCTTTTGAAGGTCTTCGCTTAGCTTCATATAAAAACTAATTGTTTAATTTATTCAGCACTTACCCATTGCTTTGCTTCTTCAAACTGTGCATGTGTAAAACCTTTTGCTTCACCCGGCATAAAAAAGCTTGCGACATTTGTTAGTTTTCTTATACCATCCTCATCTGAAACCAAAGCCACTTTTTTCCAATGTGTATAATGCTTCAGCATTTGCGCCGCGTCCTGCATCCAGGCTGCACGTGTAAAGCTGGAAGAAGGCGTATCAAGCACCATTAACAGGTGAATATGCCCATGTGCTTTGTCCACTCTTTCCAACTCAGGAGTTAAAACATTATCATAATCTGCTTTACTTACTTCATTTGTAGCCCTGAAAGCAGCTACATAAGAAGGCATATTTTCTATTTTGTGTAACATAAATTCTTCTTTTAAGAAATGATCGTTATTTCTACTTTGCTGTTTTCTTTGGAGCTTTTTTGGCGGCTTTCTTTGGTGCAGCTTTCTTTGCAGTTTTCTTTTTTGGCACAGCCTTTTTCGCTGCTTTTTTTGGTGCTGATTTCTTTGTTTTTCTGGGCGGTACTTTATCGCCTTCTTCCCTTGCTTCGGATAAGCCTATTGCAACAGCCTGTTTTTGACTTTTTACTTTTTTACCGGTTCCGGTTTTAAGTTTGCCTTCCTTCCATTCATCCATCACTTCCTTCACTTTCTCTTGTGTTTTTTTACCATATTTAGCCATAATTGTAAAATTTGGTTATAGGATAATTAGAAAGAATCAAAATTTCTGCCACATACATTTTTGATCAAGCAGCTGAAGCGAATACTATTTTCTGTATAATTTTTGTGTCTCAGCCTTTATAAAAAGATTTATCTTTTATAAAATTCTATACTGATGATTGAACCGGAAACAATGTTGCTGCGATTATTACTGTCTGTTTTATTGGGTGGAGCAATAGGATTTGAAAGAGAATACGGAAGCAAGGCTGCAGGTTTCAGAACACTCATTTTAATAAGCATGGGCTCTTGTCTTTTCACAATGTTTTCTTTAATAATTGATCCCAATTCAAGAGATAGGATTGCTTCTAATATTGTAACAGGCATTGGCTTTTTAGGTGCTGGTGTTATTTTAAGAAGAAGAGGCGAACTGCAGGGAATAACCACGGCAGCTACTATTTGGATAACGGCATCGCTTGGAATGGGTGCCGGTGGAGGCTTTTACTGGATATCTATTATAGGTACTGTATTAGCGGTTATCACGTTGATTGTATTAACACGATTAGAACGATGGATTGATGAAAAACATAAAAGTGTACAGTATAAAATTGTTATCAATGCACGTAATCATACACTTGATTACTATGAAGCTATTTTAAAAAAACACAAACTGCAATTCAAAAGGCAACTCATGAGAAGAACAATGAAAGAAATAGAATGCACGTGGTTAGTAAGAGGCTCAGGAAAAAATCATCATCAATTTGTAGAAGAAATTATAAAAGATGAAACAGTTTATGAGTTTGAAAGCTGAAGCAAAACAAAACCTTATTCCACTAAAGCCTGCCTTGGAATAATGAAAGTGATCAATTCATCCAAAGAAATGTCGGCTCTCTGGCATGCATCGTTAATATCTTCCCTTGAAACATTCGCTGCAAATGCTTTTTCTTTCAGGCGCTTTTTCACTCCTTTCACATCCATGCCGTCATAACCGTTAGGACGCATTAAAGAATACGCATGAATTAAGCCACTTAATTCATCAAAAGCGTACAACATCTTATCCATTTTTGTTTCGGGCTCAACGCCAAAATGCAAAGGACCATGTGAGGCGATGGCATGTAAAATTCCGGGATCTATATTTCTCGATTCAAGCTCTTCAATAATTTTTTTACAATGTTGCTCCGGCCATTGATCCCAATCGGCATCGTGTAATAAGCCAGCCATTTCCCATCGCCACTGATCATCGTCATTTAACCCTTCCTTTTCTTTCGCCCAACTGCGCATTAATGCGGCAACCTGTTTCATGTGAAGTTGCAATCGTGGATTAAGCACCCATTCATAAAACAATTGTTCTGCCTGCTCTCTTGTTAAGGTGTTGCCCTCATTAGCAGGATCACCAAAACGGTTACGGTTAAGCAATAAGGACATAGATAAAAATTATAATAAGAGGATTGATAAAAATGCAGAAAGTATTTGTATAAATTAAAATTTTATCAATCTTCTGAACCAAAACCAAAAGCGGCTCCACCGGAAAATATTTGGTCAACAGCACCGCCCAGCATTGGGAATTTTTCTTTTACAAAACCAGCAATTGTTTCAACTGCTTTCTGCGCTTGTTCCGGTGTAAGTTTTGCTTCATCGACCAGGCGTTGTACTAATTCATTCATGAGGTGTTTTTTTAGAAGCGCAAATTAAGATTTGCAAACAAAAAAGCGGTAAGAAAATCTAACCGCTTTTGTTTATTTCCTGATTTGTTTTATTAAGCTACTTTCAACATGCTTAGTTTACTCTTGTTAAACTGGTGCATCGCATAATCGAGCGTAACATGAAATTCTTTTGTGGTTGTGCCGGGCAGATCAAACATCGCATCCGTAAGAATATGTTCGCAAATACTTCTCAATCCTCTTGCACCCAGTTTAAATTCCATCGCTTTCTGAACCATAAAATCAAGCACCTCGTCATCAATATGCAACTTTATATTTTCTAATTCAAACAGGCGTTTGTATTGCTTAACCAAACTGTTTTTTGGCTCGGTTAAAATAGAGCGTAACGTAGCTGTATCTAAGGGGTTTAAATGCGTTACGATAGGCAGACGACCCAACAATTCAGGTATCAAACCAAAGCTTTTTAAATCGGTTGCATTAACAAACTGCAAGAGGTTTTTCTTCTGCATTTCCTGCTGTTCTTTGTTAACGCCAAAACCAATAGAATTGGTGTTGATTCTTCTTGCGATGATCTTATCAACTCCATCAAAAGCTCCACCACAAATAAATAATATGTTCTGAGTGTTAAGCTTTATCATTTTTTGTTCAGGATGTTTGCGGCCTCCCTGTGGCGGAACCAATACTTCCGTTCCTTCCAGCATCTTCAACAAACCCTGCTGAACACCTTCGCCGCTTACATCTCTTGTGATAGAAGGATTATCGCCTTTTCTTGCAATTTTATCAATCTCATCAATATAAACAATGCCTTTTTCAGCAGCAGCTACATCATAGTTACAAGCCTGCAGCAAACGGGTAAGCATGCTTTCCACATCTTCACCCACATAACCGGCTTCGGTAAAAACAGTTGCATCAACAATAGCAAAAGGAACATTCAACAAACGTGCTATTGTTTTTGCAAGTAGCGTTTTACCGGTACCTGTTTCGCCAACCATAATAATGTTGCTTTTTTCAATTTCAACATCATCCTGTTGTTGCTTTTGCGTAATGCGTTTATAGTGGTTATACACTGCCACGCACAACACTTTCTTTGCATCTTCCTGGCCTATCACATATTTATCCAGGAAATCCTTTATTTCCGATGGACGACGAACAGAAAATTTGTAATGAGAAGATTGCGTTTCCTGTCTAACCTGCAACTCCTGCGCAATAATATCCTGCGCATGTTCAACACAATTTTCACAAATATGTCCTTCCTGGCCGGCTATAAGAATTTTTACTTCATCCCGACTGCGGCCACAAAAAGAACAATGTAAAGTGGATTGTTTAGCCATTTATTATTTTTTATTCTTCCAATGAAGGAATTGTACAAAAGTACAAAACCGCCGGGTTACAGCGGTTTTTATATCAAACTTTAGCGATTATATATCAATTAAAGTTTGCTTATAACTTTATCTACAATGCCATATTCAACCGCTTCTTTGGCATTCATCCAGTAGTCGCGGTCAAAGTCTTTCAATATCTGTTCAACCGTTTTACCGCAATTTTTTGCGAGAATTTCTGCACCAAGTTGTTTGGTCTTTTCAATCTGTTCGGCTTGTATTTCAATATCAGCCGAAGTAGCCTGCAAATAACCACCTAAGCTTGGCTGGTGTATCATTACTTCTCCATGCGGGTAAATATACCGGTTGCCTTTCTTACCAACACTTAACAAAATCGAACCCATGCTGGCTGCAAGGCCCATGCAAATGGTACTAACAGGCGACTGGATCATTTGAATAGTATCATAAAT